>NZ_JBLYNS010000168.1:0-9462 GCF_049310205.1 Endozoicomonas sp. ALC013
TTCCGGGTATCTGAATCTGATGTTTAATTTCACAGTCATCCTGTAAATACGGGTAAATGACCTATTCTTCTAGCCCGGAAGAATAATGTTATGGTTGTGGTGTTATGAAACTGTATCCATTTATCCTTTTATTACCATCGATTGTCCTGGGTAAACCAATCGGCCTTGAACGGTTTACCCCTCCACCTTACCCTGAGGTGCCGGCCCATCCTCAGCCTGAAGGGCCGTTATACCCACCCCCGCAGGATTACTTATACCATGGTTATAGAACAGAGCCCGCACCTGCCTATACGCCGCCGATGTCCCCTGACTTATCCTCCTTTACTGCCTGTCAAATACCAGCCGGAACCTATCGTTTTGATGCTTACAGAATTGCCAAAACTGAAAAACTCTGGCTCTCTGAACTGGTACTTTATCTGCATATCAGCCACGCGGGCATAATGGTGATGCGTTTCAGGCTTAAGCCAACGGGTGGTCGTGAAGAGCAGTATGTAGTGATCCCCTATAGCAGTCATGCCGATCTGGTAAATGTTTGCAGTGGGGTCAATTTCAGCTTTTTCTTTAAAGGGATTAATGTGTATGGGAAGACCTTAAACGGAAATCTGTCCGGGCATCTGAGCAGGGATGGCAGCAAGAACAATTACCACATTACTGCTGATGGTTGGATGGAGCGTTACGATACCACATACAATTCAAAAGCGACCATTAATCTGACAGGGCAGCAGTTTGACTTTGTCTACCCATACATTAGATAGCGAACTGTTCACCTCGTTTCCACACAGGGCGGGGAAACGAGGGTGTGTTCAGTCTATCGAACCATGTGCAGGAAATGCATGTGCTTTTCATACTGATCGATAATATCACCAATCACCTGATCACTGGTCCAGCCCATAATGTCGTAACCCTGGCCGCCTTCTCTCAGGAAAACTTCGGCCCGGAAGTATTTGCGTTCTTCTTCATCTTCTTCGTCCAGCATAAAACTGGGCTGAAGGTAAGAGCGGGGCGTCACTTTGTAAAAGAAGTCCACTTCATCGCCGTGGAGTACCACCAGGCTGGGTATCTGTTTTTCGGTATCCAGTTGAATCGTGCTTTCTACCCCCTGTTTGCTCAGTTCTGATGCGACGGACTCCATAGCCGGGAGAGCAACATCCTGAATAAAGCGATTGACATGGGCCCGTCGGGGAAAGCTGACCATCGTCGCCAGCCGGTTCTGCCAGGGAATCGGTTTATGACCCACTTTGGGGGTGAGTGTGGTTCTTTCCAGGCTGGCTTTCTTGGTTGCATCAACAGCCAGCGCTTTCAGTAAGCCATAAGCTGACACCAACAGTACGATGGAAAAAGGCAGTGCTGAGGCGATGGTCACCGTTTGCAGGGCCTCCAGGCCACCGGCCAATAACAGTACCATGGCTACAATGCCAATCAGGCTGGACCAGAACACCCGCTGCCAGAGCGGCGTTTTACTGTTGCCCCCGGAGGCGAGCATGTCGACAACCATGGCACTGGAGTCGGAGGAGGTGACAAAAAAGATCACGACCATGGCAATGGCTACCATCGAGAGTACATTTGAGAACGGGAAATATTCCAGAAACCTGAACAGCGCAATGGGTACATCGGTTTCTACGGCCTGACCCAAACCGGTCATGCCCCGGTTCATGATCATATCAATGGCGGTATTGCCAAAAGCGGTCATCCAGATCAGGGTCAGGCCTGTTGGTACGAACAAAACGCCAGTAACAAACTCACGGATGGTTCTGCCCCTGGAAATACGGGCAATAAACATACCGACAAACGGTGACCAGGAGAGCCACCAGGCCCAGTAGAATAAGGTCCAGCCGCCAAGCCACTCGGTGGGCTGATAGGCGTAGAGATTGAAGGTTTTACCGACGATGTCAGACAGATAACCACCGGTATTTTGCACGAACATCTGCAACAACAGGACGGTGGGTCCGAGCAGTAACACCATCACTAACAGCATCAGTGCCAGTAGCAGGTTGGCTTCTGAGAGGCGTCGGATGCCTTTATCAAGGCCTGTCGCCACAGAAACGGTGGCCAGTGCCGTGATGACCACAATCAGAATCACCTGTGTCTGTGTGCTGATGTCGATACCGAAAAGGTAGTTCAGCCCCGAGTTAACCTGCAAAACCCCATAACCCAGCGCAGTTGCAACACCAAAAATGGTGCCGAGTATGGCAAACACATCAATGATATGGCCGGGAATGCCGTAAATACGGTCACCGATGATGGGGTAAAGGGCGGAGCGGAGAGTGAGTGGCAAGTTATGCCGGTAACCGAAAAAAGCAAGAATCAGCGCCACGATGGCATAAATCGCCCAGGCATGAAGCCCCCAGTGAAAAAAGGTGAGCTTCATGGCTTCTCTGGCGGCTTCCACCGTACCAGGCTCACCCAGCGGTGGAGAAAGGAAGTGCATAACCGGCTCGGCGACACCGAAAAACATCAGGCCGATGCCCATGCCCGCAGAAAAGAGCATGGCGAACCAGGAGCCAAAGCTGAATGAGGGTTCGGCATGATCAGGGCCCAGCTTTATATCACCATATCGGGATAGCCCCAGAAAGGCGACGCACAGAAGGATCAGGGCCACGGCCATGACATAAAACCAGCTGGCGTTGGTCATGATGCTGGACTGTAGATGCGTAAAGCGGCTATTGGCATCTTCAGGGAAAAAGACCGTATAGCCCACCAGTAAAAGTATTAACATGGCTGAGCCAAAAAATACGGGAGGGTTGATGGTTTGCCTGGAAGGCATAGAGATTTCCGGTTGGGACATGTTGCTGGCTCTTGCTGAATAGTCAAAATCAATTTGATCGTTTGGGTTTGGAGCTATGTGCAAGAAGCCTGTCAACGCTCTGAGGGGATAAACATGAAGAGGATCCTGTATACAACTTTAATTAGGAGTCTAGGTGAAATATATTACAGTTCAAACTATTTGAGATCAAATTTTGTTTGTTTTGCGGTTTATTTTGTGGCAAATAAATACGCCTGTTTTCTAAACCTCTTCGATGAGTAAATTGTATGACTGAACCGTGTTACTGGACTGACGTACTTATTTCTCTAAGACGCATAATACGTGCAACGGATCTGCACTCAAAACGTATGATCAAAGCCTGTGGCCTGACCACGCCCCAGATCATGGTCTTGAAGGCAATCAGCGATCTCGGTGATGTGACGGTCAAGCGGATTTCCCAGGATGTTTCCCTGAGCCAGGCGACAGTAACCACCATTTTGAATCGGCTGGAAGAGCGGCAGTATCTGGAGCGAGTCCGAAGTGTCAGCGATAAACGAATTGTTAACGCACGGTTGACCGAGCTCGGACGCTCTGTATTGGCAACAGCACCGGCGCTACTGCATGAACAGTTTATTGAGCGTTTTGAGGCGCTGGAGGCCTGGGAGAAAACACAGGTCTTGTCGTCTTTGCAGCGGGTTGCAGCCATGATGGATGCCGAGTCCATCGATGCCGCGCCGCTTCTGGATATCGCCGGGACAGAACCTTAGCTGTTTGATTTTTGGTCTTTTTCTCTGGGGTGTTGGTGAAAGTAATTTGAAATCTAATCATTAGAAGTGTAAGTTAGTGCCCCAGTTGATATACGGGAAAGTACGGTTAAATGTTCGGCGCTGGAAAATGGGCTTAAAAATTTCTGCTGTTAATCGGTGTACGGAAAACCGCAGGAGCAGAAATTTTTAATCCCTTTCTACACCATAGAGCCAGGAAGGCACTGCCCGGTATCAGAAACGGATTAATAAAAACAGGATTGCACATGCTAAAAAGAAAATTGTCTGCCGCTGCCTTACTGGCTGTTTCCCTCCCTTTTGCTGCCTCTGTGTCCGCTGATGAATGCGGTGATGTCACAGTCGCCGATATGAACTGGAACTCGGCAACGCTGATAGCTCACGTTGATCAATTTATCCTTGAGAATGTCTTTGGCTGTAATGTGGAGCTGGTGCCTGGCGACACCATGGCGACAGGTACCTCCATGGTTGAAAAAGGAGAGCCGGATATCGCGCCGGAAATGTGGAGTAACTCCATGAGGCAGGCTTTCGATAAAGGTGTCGAGGAAAAGCGCCTTCGCTATGCTGGCAACTCGCTGTCAGAAGGCGGTGAGGAAGGGTTCTGGGTACCGAAATACATGGTAGAAAAAGACCCTGAGCTGAAAACCATCAAGGGTATTAAAGGGAAAGCAGCAATCTTCAAGCATCCGGAAGATTCCAGCCTGTCCGCTTTTTACGGTTGCCCGGCGGGCTGGAACTGCCAGATTAATTCTGGCAACTTGTTCAGGGCGCTGGAGCTGGAAGAGCATGGGTTTGACCTGGTTGACCCGGGTTCCGGTGCCGGTATGTCCGGCGCTATTGCCAAAGCCTATGAGCGGGAAGAGGCCTGGTTTGGCTATTACTGGGCACCCTCGGCAGTACTGGGCAAGTATGAAATGGTCAAGGTGGATTTCGGTTCCGGTGTTGATGTAGATGAATACATCAACTGTACCACCAAAGAAGATTGTGAGTCTCCGAAAGTCACTATGTATCCGCCATCGCCGGTCAATACCATTACCACCGAACGTTTCGCCGTTAAAGCACCGGCAGCTTATGAGTACCTGGCAGGGCGCTCGTTTACCAATCAGCAGATGAATGAGCTGTTGGCCTGGATGGAAGAAAATCAGGCGGATGGTGAAATCGCCATGGAGCATTTCCTGACCAACTATGAGTCCGTCTGGTCCCAGTGGCTGCCTGCTGATGTGGTGGCAAAAGTAAAGCAAGAGCTTGCGGCTCTCTAAGGTCATCACTGGTTCAATGCAATTGATGGGTTTATTTATTGACCTCCAGACTCCGTTCGTCTTGAGCGGAGTCGAAAGGCGTAAACTCCATACTCTGAATACTGTGCCAATCACCCATAATAAAGGCTGAAGTGTATGGCTAAGGAATCCTGGGTTACTGAGTTTCCGGATATGGAACGCAGTGACCTGATCGCTTTGCGAAAGACTCTGGATGGTGCCTACCGGGAGTTTTCCCGGGAACATGGCGATTTGATTGAGTCGTTTTTTGATCCGTTGCTCTCTTTTCTTGTCTGGTTTGAAAACCTGCTGATCAGCTCTCCCTGGTTACTGATACTGGCGGTAATCACCGGTTTGGCCTACGCCGCCAGCCGTTCCTGGAAGCTGTGCCTCGGTGTTGTCTGTTCCCTGCTGACCATTGGTTATTTTGGTATGTGGGAAAATACCATGAGAACCCTGAGTGTTATCACGGTATGCACCTTGCTCTCCCTGGTGCTGGGCATTCCAATCGGTATCGCCATGGCCCGTTCCGACCGGGTGCAGAAGCTGGTAACGCCGATGCTGGATATCATGCAGACCATGCCGGCATTTGTTTATTTGATTCCGGTGGTGATGTTGCTGGGGATTGGCAAGATTCCCGGCGTGATCGCGGTGGTTATTTATGCCATTCCACCGGTTATTCGATTGACCAATCTGGGGATTCGTCTGGTGGATAAAGAGGTATTGGAAGCCGCTACCGCTTATGGTGCCAGCCCGTGGCAACGGTTGTGGGGGGTGCAGCTGCCACTGGCAATGCCAACCATCATGGCCGGTATTAACCAGACCATTATGATGGCGCTGGCCATGGTGGTGATTGCTTCCATGATTGGCGTCAAGGGCCTGGGGCAGCCGGTACTGAAATCCATTACCAATCAGTATTTCACCCTGGGGCTGCTCAATGGTCTTGCCATTGTTGCGCTGGCGATCATCTTTGACCGGGTTTCTCAGGCTTATGCCCGCAGAACCCAGAAACATCTGGGAGGCGCTGAGCATGCATAACAGTGACAAGACAAAGCCTCTGATCCAGATTCGTGGCCTGTACAAATTATTCGGGAAACAGCCTGACAAGGTTATGCCCCGGGTTCATCAGGGGGAATCCAAAGATCAGATTCTGGCTGATACCGGGCATACGCTTGGGCTCAGGGATATCAACCTGGACGTCAAGGCAGGTGAGATTTTTGTGATTATGGGGCTTTCCGGATCCGGTAAGTCCACCTTGATTCGCCATTTTAACCGTTTGATCGATCCCACTGAGGGGGAGATCCTGGTGGATGGCACCGATATTACCCGGTTTTCTGCCAAAGAACTGGAAAGCTTTCGACGTCAGAAGATGTCCATGGTCTTTCAGCGTTTTGGTCTGATGCCTCACCGGACGGTCATAGATAATGTTGCCTATGGTCTGTCGGTTCAGGGTGTTGGCAAAGCCGAGCGACTGAAGAAAGCGGAACAATGGCTGGATACCGTGGGGCTGGCTGGCTACGAGCAGCAATACCCCTCCCAGCTGTCGGGAGGGCAGCAACAGAGGGTTGGTCTGGCCAGGGCGCTGTGCACCGATGCGGAAATTCTATTGATGGACGAAGCTTTCTCTGCCCTGGATCCACTGATTCGCAGTGAGATGCAGGATCAGTTGATCGGGTTGCAGAGTAAGCTCCAGAAAACCATTGTTTTTATTACCCATGACCTGGATGAAGCGCTGAGGCTGGGTGATCGCATTGCCATTCTGAAAGATGGTGAGCTGGTTCAGCAGGGGGCTCCGGAAGATATTCTGTTGAATCCGGCCACAGATTATGTGGAAGCGTTTGTTAAGGATGTTAACCGTGCCCGGGCATTGACCGTAGAAACGGTGATGAAACCTCCGGCCTGTCGAATTACTGCAGAAACCATTGATGAGGCCTTGAGTCAGATGAAAAAGACCTCTGAAGACTTTGGCTATTACGTTAATGATGAAGGCTATCAGGGTGTGATTCTTCAGCAGACCCTTGAGCAGGCCGTGCAGAAGGGGAGTCACAAGAAGGTCACCTCGATATTGATTGAGACGGTGCCGACTATTCAGGCAGACTCAATACTGGAGTCCGTTATTCCCGATACCCTGGACACCGACTTTCCCCTCCCCGTTGTTGATGACGATGGGCAGTTGCAGGGGCAGCTTTCCCGGTCCAGTCTTGCTGAAGTTCTGGGGGATGTTTCCACAGGTCATTAGCGCAGCCAGCCTGCTAAGGTTGAGCACTGTGCTTAATAAAAAGCCCGCAAATAGCGGGCTTTTTACCATCAGTTAAAGCAGGTGTTAGCCAGAACGACGGGTAAAGAGCCGCTTATTGTTGCTGGCTTTCACCATATCGGTCAGGATGACACCCGCTTCCTTCAGGAAGGCATCAGGCTCTTTATCTTTTTTCTTCTGTTCCTGTTCCTGGTTGTTGATCTCCTCCAGCTCATCCAGATTGTTCAGCAATGCCAGACCTCTGGATTTCCGCAGGCGATTTTCAATGGCCAGTCGCTGGCTGCGCATGGTTTGCAGCTCCAGTTGTCGTCTTTCCTGGTTCAGGGAAACCTTTTTCTGATTTTCATAATGTTCGAAGTAGTCCTTCATCTCATGGAGGTAAACAAAATCCGCATTTTTACGGGTGCGGAATTCATGCTTTTTCTGCAGCTCCGGCAGATAAGGACTTAAGTTGGCGTAAGGTCTGTAGGATACCGGTGAGATATTGTCCCACGGCAGTGCATCCGGCAGCGTGTCCTCACCAATATCCCGGCCATCATAGAGGGAAGGGAAGATGATATCGGGAATAACGCCACGATTCTGGGTGCTCTGGCCGGAAATCCGGTAGAACTTGGCCAGCGTCAGTTTCAGTTGCCCGTGGTTCAGTGGCTGGATGCTTTGCACGGTACCTTTGCCGTAACTCTGGCTGCCAACGATCAGCGCCCGGCCGTAATCCTGCATGGCCCCGGCAAAGATTTCAGAAGCGGAAGCGCTGAGGCGGTCAATCATCACCACCATGGGGCCATCGTAGAGCTGCTCTGAGTCCGGGTCTTCCTGTCGCTCAGCGCGACCCCGGTTATTGCGGACGACAACGGTAGGCCCTTTATCAATAAATAGACCGGTCAGCTCATTGGCTTCTTGCAGTGAACCGCCCCCATTACCGCGAAGATCGATAATCAGGCCATCCACTTTCTCTTTCTTTAATTTTTCCAGGAGCCTGCGGACGTCACGGGTGGTGCTTTTATAGTCAGGGTCACCGGCCTGGGCAGCCTTGAAGTCGATATAAAAGGTGGGTAACTCGATCACCCCGATACGGCTGGTCTTGCCATTCATGGGCACTTCAATGATTTTACTGGCGGCATCCTGCTCTTCCAGTTTGACCCGGTCCCGGACAATCTCATAAACCCGGGTGCTGCTGTCATTGCTGCTGCCGGGAATAATCTCCAGGCGAACCAGGGTGTGTTTGGCACCGCGAATTAATTTGACCACATCATCCAGACGCATGCCCACCACATCTTCCAGGTTGCCTTTCTTGCCCTGGCCAACGCTGACGATCTTATCACCGGGTTTCAGCTGCCCGGCTTTCTCGGCAGGGCCGCCGGGGACAACACTGACTACCCTAGTGTATTCATCCTCAGCAGAGAGTACGGCACCGATCCCTTCAAGAGAGAGGCTCATGTTGATATCAAAGTTCTCCGCCGTCTGGGGGGAGAAGTACTGGGTATGAGGGTCGTAAATACCAGCGAAGGCGTTGATGTAGGTCTGAAAGGCATCTTCGCTTTTGCTCTGGTGCAGCCTGCGCAGCAGGTTGGTGTTTCTTCTGCGCAACTGATTGATAATCTCTTCGTCGGTTTTATTGTTCAGCTTCTGGCTTAATACGCTGTCTTTAAACTGCTTGATCCAAAGCCGTTGCTGGGCTTGCTTGCTGGTAAGCCAGGGTTCATCCTTGCGCTCAATCACCAGCTCTTCATTTTTCCTGAGGTTCAGGTTGTTAATGCCCAGTTCTAGCTGTTTGAGCATGAAGCGTGCGCGTTCTTCCGCCCGCTCACGGTAGCGGTTGAAGATGGCGAAGGCGGGATTGAGGTCACCGCTTTTCAGAGAGTCTCCCAGTTTTTTCCGATAGGGCTGAAATTCCTGGATATCTGCCAGCAGGAAGAAGCTGCGGTTCGGGTCCAGTCGATCAAGATAGCGATCAAACACCTTTTCCATATTGCTCTGGTCAAGGGGGATTTTCCGGTAGTGGCTTCTTGAAAGCAGCTGTACCACATGAACGCTGGCAATGGCCTGTTGCAGGTTGGGTGTCAGGGTGGGTACTGGCTGGCTGATGTCCTTATCGACGGCCTGAGCGAGATTGCCTGAGAGAAGTGCTGTGAAAAGCAGCGCTGAAAAGAACAGCCTCATTCTTTTGGCTGGCTGCAGTTTCGATATCATAGAGGCGTTAGCTCCGTGTCATTCTGTCTGTTGAAGTGTGCCTTCCTGGCTAACCTAACGGATAAGACTCTTTCCATTACTCAAGTCATCGCTCAGGATCTTGAACTCTTGAATATCCTGTAAGGATGAATACAGCATAATACAGTCACATGGCGGATGACAGCCGTTGAACTTTCATATTCTGAACAGCTCAGGTAAATCAGGCCATTACCTGGCCGGTAAAAAGTGTGAGTA
>NZ_JBLYNS010000169.1:0-9198 GCF_049310205.1 Endozoicomonas sp. ALC013
CTGATCTGAATGGTGGAGTACTCCCGAGCCAGGCTTACGACTCCACCACGCCATTCTCAATGCCTCTAACGGCAGTTCTGTAGACATGCGACTGTTCATTGACCAGCCCACGATTTTCCTTGAATAGAGGTCCATAACCACTGCCAGATACAACCATCCCTCGCGAGTCCATAAATAAGTAATATCTGTCGTATAGACCTTATTCGCCTCCGTTACTGCAAACTCCCTGTTCAGGAGGTTTTCTGCAACTGGAAACTTGTGCCTGCTATTCGTCGTCACCTTGAATTTTTTCGCATACTTCACGACCAGCCCCAACCGCTTCATCAGTGTTGTTGCCTGATGACGACCTATGCTGTAACCCTTACTACGCAGTGCTTTTGCCATTCTTCGGCTGCCATATGAGCGATCAGAGTCGACAAAAATCTGCTGTGCATCAGCCTCCAGGCGGAACTGTTCAGCCCTGGAGTTCTCCTGCTGAGTCTGTTGTTTCTGCCAGCGGTAAAATCCGCTGCGCCCAACTTGCATTATTTTGCAGAGTACCTGCACCGGATAGGCCACCTTCTCCTGTTGTATGAATGCAAACCTTACAACAGTTCTTTCGCGAAGAAGGCCGTCGCTTTTTTTAGGATTTCCTGCTCCATTTTTAACTGGCGATTTTCAGCTTCCAGTTCTTTTATTCGCTGTTGATCAGGCGTCAGAGCTTGCTGCCCTTTGCCAGGAAAAGACCTTTCCTTTTTTTCATTCTGCTCCCGTATCCAGCGTCTCAGGTTGCCATCATGGATACCAAGACTTCTGGCCACTTCTGAAGCAGCCTGCCCCTGTTCAACTACCATAGCAATGGCTTTACGCTTAAATTCTGGAGAATAATTCTTACGCTGCTTTGTCACTTTCTACCTCGTCATCAACTGCACTATTGTGCTTAACGAGGTGTCCTAAGTCATTAAACCACTTCAATGTAGTCATGGCAGTTGTTTGTAACAAAGTTATAACCCTCTTTCCAATCGTTGGCTTTATTCGCCTCAGCCTGCCACATTATCTTGTCGTCATATCTTGTGTTACCACATTGATATTTATTGATGTTTTTTCGGTCATCAAATAACCCGGTTTTAGTAAAGCCGGTATTATCTCCCGTACCGTCCTCATAGAACGCATGCTCATGGAAAATGCCAAGATTTGTTCCAGTTGCCCCTGAACTCATATAATCACCAGCAAAAGACAGCGGGCGGCGACACACTTTTAGCAACCCCAACGGGTCAGTATCTATTATCGGGTTATCTCTTCTTCCAAATGCCATAAATAAGCATACAGCCATACATCAATATTCCTAACTCTATAACTATTAATACAGGATCCATTCTTTTCATCTTCTATTCATTTGGCAAGAGGCAACAACTCAGCAGGGAATGATACAAAGCGAAAATATAGAAGTAATGACCCTGCACCAATATATACAACAATAGATTGATAATAGTCGCTTTTTTCTTCTTTGACATTCCTTGTATACCAACGCCCAAACAAATATATTCGTCCTTTGATGATCCCGTAGCCGATCATAGTAAAATAAAGCACTATCCCCATATCCACTACAAAGACAACAAAATTAATTAATTCAGCTTTGCTCATAGCAACTATTTAACCCTGCAAAATTTACTTTCTGCAACACTCATTGCAGCCTTAGAAGAAAGCATAGCTGCATACATTATTACTATCGCTATTAAGGGGCCAGAAAAGAAAGCTAAAAGGCCTAACACTGTTACTAGAATAGACAAAGCTATCAAATAATTTAAACCCTCACACTTATGGTCAATTTTTGCGTAATCCATGATCATTTTCACATTCAGACCTAAAGCAATTATCGCAGAGAGACCTGTAAGAAGCGTTATTTTTAAAAATGGTAATGCAAAACCAATAAATCCAAGAATATCATCATAACCTTTTTTTTCGGGGTCAATAAAACCACCGTTACTACCACCACTTATTTTATAAGCTCCAGCTCCAGTTTCTGGATCTATGATCAAATACCCTGCACCAACCCAACCATTTAAGACAATATTTTCCTCATGTGCTGTCACCACTTTACCAGCTTCTACACTCTGACGAATTTCTTGCCTGATTCCTAAATCCAACTTTATGTTAGAGATTACTTCATCCAAATTACTGTTTGTGATGGTAAATATTTTCTGCCCTGCACCAGCAGCTACAGCTAGAGCTTTGACTGCACTGATTCCTTCAACAGGGGAATCACTTGAAGAAACAAGCTGTTCTGGCACAAGATGCTCCATTGCAGAAGTGCGTGAACCACTTGTTTGATTATTTTGCACCCAAGCTGCTAGGTCATTTCTTTTATGAATACTCATGGATGAATAATTATCCACATCCATAACTAAACCATTAGTTTGGACATCTCGTGCTATACCATACCAATACATAGGTATAACATTAGTCATAAACAAACCAAAACTTGGAGCCCGGTATTGCACAACATCATTACTTTCTGCGGCAATTTGATCCTGCAGATCATTTAATCCAAAGTAGCTAAAGATAGTGGAATACACGATATCTCCAAGCAAATCATGCTTGGACATGTCAGATATATCTGAAGACTCAATCTTGGATTTTGTATTTTCCATTCTTTGCTGCATTTGTTCTGCCTGTTTCGCAGATACCCCCTGCAAATCCAACCCAATAGCACGGTATTCACCCGCTACTGGTTTATTATTTGCCTGAGTCCAGCCATGGGTTGGAGAGTACAGACCAATAGTACTATACAGTTCCGTTCCCATAGTGCCTGCATCCTGAGCCAGCTGTACTTCGCCATCTACTGTAAACTCCGCGGTCATATTAATAAGGTAACCGGGTAATGTATCGGGTAGTTGGGACGGATCAATTGGGCTGCCATCTTCATTGGGTTGTGGCAAATAGCTTGCGATGATCTGTTCATCATCTTCAGTACTGGGCCGGAAGGACAGTGCGAGTTTCTTGCCAGCCACTTCAACGGTGGGCTGCTCAAAGGTAAAGAGGGTTGTACCTGGCTGACCATAAAGCTGGGCTTGCAGCTGGTATTTAAACTTATGACGCAATTTCTCAGGCACTTCTGCAAACCGTTCACTGGTAGCCAATACCCGGTAAGGCAGTCCTGCTGCCAGTGGCGCTGCAGGCTTGACCTTGACTTCCTGCAGTCCCAGCACTTCACCTACTGTGGCATCAGGGTTCTGATTAGCAATGTAGTCTTCCAGTTGCTGTTGGTATGCCTGTAATTGCTGTTCGATAGACTGCTGTGGCAGATTCTGTACCCAGCCCTGCTCTTCATTAATAGTTGCATTGGCCTGGATATCATCTACCAGAGCCTGGGCATCAAAAGGCACTTGTTCCTGCAGTGCCATACCATCGGTGAATTCATACTGTTTAAAGCTGGCATCCATTGGAATCCAGTTATCACCTGTACGGTTTTTGACACCCCGACTAGGCTCAAAATCTACCCAGGCTTCAGCCCAGGTGTGTTCCATTCGTATCTGAGTTACTTTACCGCCATAAAGTAAACCAGTATTGGGTATACCTCCTTGCCCCATTAAGTTCTGAGCGGCTGCAGGCACTTCCACACCACCTACCCAGTTCATCACTTTCTCTACGGGCACTTCTACCGTGCCATAAGCATAACGGGCAGGAATATTGGAGGCTCGTAACAAGCCAATCAACAAACTGGCTGTGTCGGTGGCATTACCCCGGCGAGTATCCAGGGTCATGGCAGCCCCCTGAATGGAGCCATAGCTGGGAATAAAACGGATGTTATTGTGTACCCAAGAATAGATTTCGGTTGGGTTATAGTTCAACTCAGCAGCCAGTGTTCGCATCTCATCTGTGATCACTATATCAGGTGTTTCCTGCAAAAAAGTATCGGCAGGCTGCCCTGAGTTTTTGGCGCTAAATAGTGCTGCAGTCACTGATGATGGCAAAGGCCCATTGCTGGCAACCTGTACACCTTTATAGGAATCAAGACCCAGAGCACTCTGCAAGTCAAAGTTTGTCACCTTGGGTTCCCGAACTTTGCTATCCGGATTACTAAAGGGGAGTTTATTGGGATCAAAGGGGCTGTGGGAACGTTTGAACTGCTGATTTTCCAGAACAGCCTTCAATTGTTGCCAGAGCTCATTGGCACGATCCAGGTCCTTCGTAGTTAACAGTTCTTTCAAAACGGCTTTAGTTTCAGAAAACTGTTGTTTGAAAGTGGCCATTGCTGCAGCCTGCCGTTTGGCAGCTACGGCTGGAAGCTTTTTATCAGAAATATGAGTCTGTATCTGATAAAAACCACCCATAGCATCAGCTTCTATTGCCAGAAGGTCTGTCAACAACCCTTGCAGTTGTTCTCGCTTATCAGAACTGAGTGGATCATCATCTTGCCAGAAAGCCAGGGTGGAAAATAAGCCCGGCTTTTCTCCACCCATAGACTGATTTACTACAGCATCCTGTAAGGATTGCAGGCGACGGGAAAGCTTCTGCTCAGGGGTCTTCTCAAGAGCCACTGTAATCTGCGCCTGTCGTTGCTGTTCTTTTTCAATATTATCTGCAACAGCCTTACCACTGGGGGAAATATAAAACACAAAGGTAAACAGGCTCATACTGATTATCGATGTCAACTTACCTACGCAACCGCTTCTGAGCGATTCCATCCCTAGCCCTGTCATACCTAATTCCAACCACTTGTATTTATCTGTCTTGTGAAGGTTGACCCGCCATCAGGTCGGGTCAGTCCAGCGATTTCATTATTGTTTTTTCAACCTTCTCTTCAGGAACTTCCCTCAGAGACACTGCAGGGGAGGTTCAACTTTCAGAGTAAAGTACTGAATCGCAGTATCTCCACAACCGTCTGAAACTCGCACAATTACAGGGTATTCTCCGGGTATTGGGTAATCCCAGCTGAGCACGCCCTCATCACTGATACTCATCCCTTCGGGATATTGATCCAACTCAAAAACAGGCACTGCCTTTTTATCGTGGATCACATCGATCTTGTACTGGTAAGGTTCAATTTCCAGCACGCTGGTAACAGGATTAGAAGTAATCGTTAACTTAACGGGGTTCCTGACAAGACTGACTTCAATCAAGCCAATCGATCTGCCTGACTGATCGACAGCCTTAAAACCAAGTTCGGTACTATCACTGGAAGCAGTCACCTGATAGCGTTTGGTGACCCAGCCTTTGTCAGAGCCGTCCAGCGTAGCCAGTCGTTTTCCATCCCACCATACTTCAACCTGGTTCGTATCAGCCGTTTCACATTGCCCCCACATACATTTCTCCTTGTGATAAGGAGCCACCTTTGGTGTGTAGCTGAACTCAAGGGTATAACTGTCTCCTGCGTCCGTCTTAACAACATGTGTTAACTCAGAGTTCTCACGAGCGTCCAGAACCAGTCTTGCCCAGCCTTCTCTGGTGTACGTTCCTGCCTCTTTGTCAGACTGGGTTTCAAAGGGATTCTTACCATAACTCTTCCAGTCAGGCGTTTTATCAAAGAAATCAAAAAAGCCGTTTCGACTGGATGAATGATCCTCAAACGGTTCACTCGTAATCAGGTTTTCATTAGCACTGTCATCAAATGAACAGCTCAGGCTCACATTATCAATGAGTCCGCCCATAGCATCTGATGTACCTGCGGCTTTTAGGGTCAGTGCTGTTTTCGCATCGCTGGCTGTAACCTCATAATGTTTGCCCGTCCAGTGGTGATGCTCACCTGAAATCGTATCGATGTGTTCATTACCCCACCAAACTTCAATATCATTGGTATCATCTGGCCAGTGAACACTGGGTACGTAGCCAAGAGTCAGATTGTACTTCTGCCCAACCCGGGTCGTGATATCCTGGCTAATTGAACTGTTTTCATAACCATCCAGCTTCAGCGCCGCATCACCATGAACAGCCCAGCTCTTGTCAAAGAAGGTTTTGAGATCGTAGTCCTTATCCCAAATATAATTTTCAAAATATCTGTCTGTGTGCTTACGACCCCAAGCCTCATAGTCTATATGGTGGCTCTTTTCATTGATCCAATCTCTATGCTTCCATAGTTTATAATCACTCTCCGCAGACCATCCTTTACGTTTCCATGCGTTATATCTCCAGCCTGTCCGGGTTTCGAGGATCTTGAACTGCTCATGTCCGGTCGCTCTCCAACCGGGTATGCTTGAAAAGAGCCCCCAGTAAAACTGTTCGAGTACGCCGTGTTGCTCAAAGGAGCCATTTTTCACGAGGTTATTAAAACGGAATGAAGTGCATTTTAATTGAACATTATCAATCAACCCGCCTACACTGTCGCTTTCACCAACGGCATGGAAAGCCAATTTCGACAGATTATATTTCGCTGACAGTTCGAATTGCAGTGTTTTCCAGCCTACCTTATCGCCCTCAAGGGTCGTGATTTTTTCATGACCCCAATAAACGTCAATATTGTTAGTTGTTGGCTTACTATCGACTTCCACACGAGGAGAGTAATCAAGAATCAACAAGTACTGATCACCGGGTACTGTTTCAACCCATTGAGCAATCAACGCCTTACGATGAGCATCAAGCTCCAGTACAGCCTTACCATCCGTGGCCGCCTGGGAAACTCCGGAGGTTTGAATTTCAAATTTGTTCTTCAGAGCTACCCAGCCAGGTATGTGTCTGAAGACACCCCAGTCGCCATACTTGAGATATCCGTGGCGTTCAAATGAACCATTGACCAGTAAATTAGTACTGTATTGAGATGTTTTTACTTCTGCTACGGGCACCTTGGCAGGACAAGCAAGCGTATAACCTGCACTAGCCAAGGCAACTTGCTCACCATCAATCTCTGTTTGTAGTACGCAGGCATGTCCACCAGGGTTGAGGTTGTCGGTATCTATCAGATGAGTATATTCAGTTGCAGCCCCAGGGTTTAGAGTCACTGAAGATTCACCTAGTATGCCAGAACTTTGCCCTCCAACATCGACCATTGAACGACTCATCAGCAGATCATCAGAGGTTTTAGTACCACTGTTTTCAACAGTGAAATGGCAGATTTGAGGCTCACCTATCACCAGTTTACTTTCATCAGCCGTCACTTTTCCCTTAAGCGCAGCAAGTGCATTTTCCTGAACCAGGAATTCGGCCTGGGAAATGACAATTTCACCCCCCTCCTTGTTCACCAGCCTTGCTACAATTTGATAGTTGCCTTCCAAAGCCCCCTTGAGATCAATAGCACTGAATCTTTGCTGCAGACCACCAGACGCCAGTTCAAGTATATCCATTACTTCACTGAAAATGATGGTTCCATCCGGCGAAATGACTGTGACGTAAAGTTCAGAAGCTTCAGCTACAGCATTGACGGACAAGTTTTGAACCAGGTTTTCAGCCTTGACGTTATCGGTCGTGTGGTAGACCTGTCTGTCGGTTGTCGTTCGAATATTGATAACCGTGACATCTTCTCCACCTGAACCAGAAGCACTGATGGTAAATTTCTTGTTGGCAGTGGCTATTTGGCCAGTGAGATCGTCTTTAACATTTATACGGGCAATATATTGGCCATTCGCCGTATCTGAAGTGTTCCATAGACTTTGAAAGCTGACCGAGTCACCCGGCCCCATTCCGGATAACTTTTCACCTGAAACCTTCGCAACCTTACTTCCTTCAGAATCGAATATTGAAACATCCGCTACAGCTGTGCCAATGGTTGTACCCGTATTTTGAACGACTGCGGTGAGCATTACATCGGTATCCGCAGGATACTGGTTACTGTTCGTACCGATCGATGGCACATAACGTGATGACAGTACATCAATGACCTGTTGCCCCAGTGACTGATAAACATCATTACCGTTGATATCCCGGTAATATAAATCGAGCGCTTGTGTCACCACTCTTTTTTCGCCTGGCACAGGGTTCTTGAAAGTAATGTCGTAGCTCAGGTCCTCAATCTGATCAATCGTGATATCGTCAAATCGCCATTCAATAAGTGTACTTCCATCTTTTTGGCTGACGTTATCGGGTTGAATTGAAAAAGAACTACTGGCCAGATCGATATCTGCATTAGACAATTGACTGATGACCTGAACATTGGTCAGTCTTTTCTTGTTATCAAGACTGATCGCCCTCTTTACCTTGTTCCCAGCCCCATCGCTGATAACCAGCACACCTTTGCCCGGTAAGTCTTTATTAATGACATCAATATTGAACTGCACCTTTAACGCGCCAGGAACAAAGCTTTTAGTCTTGAGTGTCAGGTTTTCAGCGCCTTCTTCAAGCTCGACCCTGAAAATACCGGTATCGCGATCAATCACGCCATCGTCATTCAGGTCTTCGCCTTCATCGAGCTGGTTGTTTTCATTGATGTCTTCTGTACGTCTATCGAGTCTATTGTTTTTATTCAGATCTTCGCCTTCATCAATCAATGAGTTCAGGTTCAGATCTTCAAAATCACCTGCGATACCTTCGATGCTTCCATCAAGCTCAATGAGTTTAACGAATGGCGCAAAACTGTCACCTGTGGAGTTAATCAAATCAAAGTTCATCCCGCCCGGGTATCCGTATGAGTCATAACTGCCAAAACCATATACATAGATACCAAAGGGATTAGGGCTGGAAATGGTATGAGAGCCTTCAGACACCTTGATCTGTGCCCCACTGAATCCGCTATTACCAATGTCTTCAAACTGATCTGACGAGATGATCTCTCCATCAAGCACAATGGAATTTATATTATCTTTTGGAACGACAACATTGACATAGTTATTAACAAAACCAAGGCTCTCTTCGAGCGACGCAAATGTATAACTCTTTAAAAATTGCTCAGCAGGGGGTACCAACATCATAAAGGGGTCGGATATAATCCCGTCACTATTTTGCCCTTGAGAGTATTGAGCGACAAGAACAGGCTCGTTACTTTCTATTACAGAACGGGTCTTTAATATTTTTTCAACATACTTCCCTTTACTCAAGGTCTCAACAACTTCTCCGTTAATTTTAACCTCAGTATCATCAGAAAAAGCTAATATACGAAATACATCCCCACTTCGCCGAGTAGCCAGAGGAACCGTCACAAATGATCGACCCCACGTTGAAACAGGGGGCAGCATTTCGCTCAGGTGATCACACGCTCTTACTCCAACGGGTACGTTCGCACACTCAACACCACTGAAAACAGAAACAGGAGCAGAAGAGTTGATTAACGTACCTGTTAGATCACCACTACTG
>NZ_JBLYNS010000170.1:0-9055 GCF_049310205.1 Endozoicomonas sp. ALC013
GGCTCCTAGCCCCACAGGCCGGAAAGGGAAAACTTTAGTGACGGCACGTTATTGTGACACGCTCATTGAAAATCGGACAATCCCAACCCGTTTGATCAACTATCCTGAACAGTCCCATAGTTTTAACGATAAGGTTTACGCTGTGCAAGGACCGTTTGAGCATCTTGTTCTGGAAATGGCAGTCATCTTTGGTGGTGCATCGTTACTGGGCACCCTGTTTGTCTGGCTGAAACAACCCATTATTCTCGCTTATATAGGCCTTGGTATGCTGATTGGTCCCCAGGGTCTGAATGTGGTCATGGATGATGGACATATTGAAGCGATCTCCACCATGGGGATTATTCTGTTGATGTTTCTGCTGGGGTTACACCTGCACCCCAGAAACCTGCTCAAACAGTTAAAACAAACGGCGCTGGTAACCTTTCTCTGCCTGAGCGTTGTTGGTGCCATGATCTGTGCCACTCTTGCCCTGCTCTTTGATTTTTCATTGACAGAAGCGTTGATCGCTGGCCTGTCTCTTGCCTTTTCCAGTACCGTACTCAGTTTAAAGCTGATCCCTACCACAACACTGCACCATAAGAGAACCGGTGAAGTGATGATCAGTATTCTGCTGTTTGAAGATATTCTGGCCATTCTGACCATTCTGATTCTTTACAGCAGCAACGGTGGGGCCCATATCGAAGCGCTATTACTGCCGTTGAAAACCTGTGCATTTGCCCTGGGGGCCTGGTGTTTTGTCCGATACGTCCTGCTACCGCTAATGGGGCGTTTTGACATTATCTCTGAGTATATTTTTCTGGTGTCTCTGGGCTGGTGCCTGACAGCAGCTCAACTGGCGGAGTCTTTTGGTCTGTCCCATGAGATCGGGGCTTTTATTGCCGGAGTCAGTATTGCTACATCGCCAATCTCACTGATTATTGCCGAGGGTTTGAAACCGTTGAGGGAGTTCTTTCTGATTCTGTTTTTCTTTTCGGTTGGAGCCCAGTTTGAACCGATGCTGAAAAGCCATCTGCTGATGGCTATTCTATTGACGTCAACGATCGTATTAATTGCCAAGCCCATACTGTTTAAATATCTGCTGAAGCATCTGGCAGGCGAACGACACGATAATGCGGCAGAAATGGGGTTACGTTTGGGGCAGAGCAGTGAATTCTCACTACTCCTGGCCTACGGAGCCATGACGGCAGGAAGAATCCAGCAGGAGACCGCATTACTGATCGAAGGGGCGGCAATTCTGACCTTTATAGTTTCTACGTACCTGGTGGTATTCAGACTGCCAACACCGATATCCCCCAGCAATGAGTTAAGAAGTGATTGAAACTCTGCTGAGTTTTTAATGCCACAAAGAGGCATTGGATTAAATAACAAAAAAGAATATACCTTCATGTTCAAACGACCGGGAGTTCGGAGACAATTCACCCGGATCATTAGCAATTTGAGCCTCACTGAGCGAACCATTAGCGGGGTTTATCTGGTCTTCGATGTGTTGATCAACAGCCGGGTGGTCTCTGATGTGTTGATCAACATCTGACAGCAGGGCTTTCTGGTTACAATTGCTAAAGGGGCAGAGAACAATCAGGTTATCCAGAAACATCCTCGTTTCTATACTGTAGCTGGTTAATGTTTTGCCGGTAACGACAATACCATCGCAATTATGCTCACCTATTGCTAATGAATCGTTATTATCTATGCAAGGTTGGCAGATCGTATGATGACAACCATCAATTTTCCTGCCGTTGTAGGTGATATTCCTGCATTGAATGCATTCCAGGCTTCTCAGTGCGGATATCTGCGATGAATCATTGCTAAAGGCAACATCTACCTGTTGACCTGAGGGTGTGATCACTGAAAAGGACTGTAAAACGCCAGGCATAATCTGAGTTCCTCTAGATCCTCTGAAACAACAATCGGTTATGTTTTCTGGTACTAAGACGGCTTTGACCATTACCAGCGCTGTTTAGTTCCAACCCTCAGGACAGTTCCTTACATCAGCCCCCACAGCAACACTGCCAGTATCTGCGGCGACAAAATTCTCAAACACATCACCAGCGGATAAACCGTTGCGTAGGACAGTGCCGCCGCTCCGGACTTTTCATGCAGACTGTTGGCAAAGGCCAGCGCAGGCGGGTCCGTCATGGAACCTGCCAGCAGGCCACAGAGGCTCAAATAGTTAAGCCCACCAAACATACGGCTGGTAATACCGATCACCAGCAACGGCATCAGGGTGATCACTGCGCCGTAGAGCATCCATTGCAAACCATCCCCATGCACCAGGATATCCACAAAGTTTTCCCCGGACTTTAAACCAACCACAGCCAGAAACAGAACAATACCAATCTCCCGCAACGCCAGGTTGGCACTGGGCGGCATAAACCAATATAAACGACCAATACTGCCTATTCGGCCAAGAATCAACGCCACCAGCAGTGGTCCACCGGCCAGCCCCAGCTTGAGCGCCGCTGGCAGGCCCGGGATCGTCAGGGGCACAGAGCCCAGCAGAATCCCCAAACCAATACCAATAAACACCGGCATCATCTGAACCTGTTGCAGCTTCTGCTGGGCATTGCCCACCTGATTGGCCACCGCATCAATCGACTCAGGGCGACCAACCAGGTTGAGAATATCACCAAACTGCAACGTCGCGTCCCGGTTGGGCACCAGCTCCACACCGGAGCGGTTCAGGCGGGAAACCACCACGTCATAACGCTGTTTGAATTTCAGGTCGATCAGCTTTTTACCCAGCACCTTCTCATTGGTTACCACCACCCGGGAAGTTCTGAGCTCCGTCCCCTTGGTGGTCAGGGACGCGTGCACCTCTTCGCCGAGAATAAGGCGGGCATTCTGCAATTTCTGCCGACTGCCAACCAGGTGGAGAATATCCCCCATCGCCACTGATGTATTGCCTTTGGGGACAACCAGTTCTTCCCCCCGCTTCAGTCGGGAACAGACCAGCTCGCCGTCATTCAGCCCCGGAACATCCTGAAGCGCCAGACCATCAATATTCGGGTTTCGAATGGCCACATTGATGGTATACAGACTTTCCTTTCCGGTACCGGACACTTTCTCAAAGGCTTCCGCTTCCTCGTTAACGTCTATTTTGAACAGTCGCCGGATAAACCACATGCTCAGCAGAATGCCACAAATACCGAACGGGTAAGCCACCGCATAAGCAGAACCTGGCAGTGCCAGCATGCTCTCTGGCATTCCCAGCTCGGCCAGAATGCCGGTACCCGCCGCCAGAGAAGGCGTATTCGTCACAGCGCCCGAATAAACCCCCAGGACAACGGGCAGGGGAACATCAAACATCAGATGAAGCACGGTGGCCACCACCCCGCCCAGCAGTACCAGCCCTGCGGCAAAGGCATTCAGTTTCAGACCGCGGCTTTTCAGCGATGAAAAGAAGCCCGGCCCCACCTGAATCCCGATGGTGTAAACAAACAGAATCAGGCCAAACTCCTTGATGTACTCCAGTGTGTGGCTGTCCAGATGGATATCCATCTGATAGACAAAGTGCCCCACCAGAATACCCCCGAACAGCACGCCACCTATGCCCATACCGACGCCACGGATGCGCCAGTTACCTATCCACAGGCCCAGCACGGCCACCAGCGACAGGATCGATATGGATATCGCGATATCGCTCATTATGTTTTCCAGAAAGTGAGAATGAATGATGAAGATTAAAAAAGGATCGCCACCTTACCAAACACTGACAGTCAGGCCGGATGATATAGATCAATACGAGACAATCTGTGTGGATAAATCATCAGGAAAAGTGCAGTTGCGCAGGCAGTGTTGTATCCTTGCGGGTTATTAGTTTCCCTGACTCTTTGATTGGTTTTCCACAAAGCTTTCCTCACCGGACTGCTTTCAGGAAAGCATCAAAGCGATCCTTTACATTAAGCCCGTTGAGCGATGATGGAAGAGCATTACCAACCGCATCAGATTGAGAGCGAAGCCCAGAAATTCTGGGAAGACAATGACAGCTTTGCTGTCACCGAAGGCACTTCAGAAGGCTCTTCACAAGAGAAGGGCAAAGAAAAGTACTACTGCCTCTCCATGTTCCCCTACCCCAGTGGCCGACTGCACATGGGGCACGTTCGTAACTACACCATTGGTGATGTGATTTCACGCTACCAGCGTATGCGCGGCAAGAATGTCCTGCAGCCTATGGGCTGGGATGCCTTTGGTCTGCCTGCCGAAAATGCCGCCATCAAAAACAAGACGGCACCAGCCCCCTGGACCTACGAAAACATTGATTACATGAAAGGCCAGCTCAAGCGCCTGGGTTTCGGCTATGACTGGAACCGTGAGCTGGCAACCTGTAAGCCGGATTACTACAAGTGGGAGCAGTGGTTCTTCACCCAGCTCTACGAAAAAGGTCTGGTATACAAAAAAATGGCCACCGTTAACTGGTGTCCAAACGACGCCACCGTACTGGCCAACGAGCAGGTTGAAGATGGCCGCTGCTGGCGTTGTGATACGGTCGTAGAACGCAAAGAACTGCCCCAGTGGTTCGTTAAAATCACAGCCTACGCCGATGAACTGCTGGCCGACCTCGATAAACTCGAGCACTGGCCAGAGCAGGTCAAGGCCATGCAGCGCAACTGGATTGGCCGCTCCGAAGGCGTACAGATGACCTTCAAGGTTGCCAATGGGCCTGGCGCTGCTGCGGGTGAGAGCGCCCCAGAGGAGTTCAAGGTTTACACCACCCGACCAGATACCCTGATGGGCGTGACCTACGTAGGCATTGCCTCAGAGCACCCATTGGCCAAAGCGGCAGCGGCCAATAACCCTGCCCTTGCCACCTTCATCCATGACTGCAAATCCAATGCCGTGACTGAAGCCGAAATGGCCACCATGGAAAAGGTCGGTGTCGATACCGGCATCCGGGCCATTCACCCAATCACGGGTCGTGAAGTACCCGTATGGGCGGCCAACTTTGTACTGATGGGTTACGGTACCGGTGCAGTGATGGCCGTTCCCGGCCATGACCAGCGGGACTACGAGTTTGCCACCCGTTTTGGCCTGCCCATCGAACAGGTCATCGAGCCTGTCAATGGCGAAGCTATTGACCTTGGCGCAGCGGCTTTTACGGACAAGGGTAAGCTGGTGAACTCCGGTGAGTTTGACGGCCTGAGTTCAGAAGAGGCATTCAATGCCATCGCCGACCGCCTGATTGCAGAAGGCAAAGGTGAGCGTCAGGTGAACTATCGCCTGCGCGATTGGGGTGTCAGCCGTCAGCGTTACTGGGGGGCACCAATTCCGATGCGCTTCCTAGAAGACGGTACTGAAGTTCCTGTTCCTCTGGAAGATCTGCCGGTGCTGCTGCCAGAAGACGTGGAAATGGACGGGGTTCAGTCACCCATCAAAGCCGATCCCGAGTGGGCAAAAACCACCCACAACGGCCAGCCTGCCACCCGTGAGACTGATACCTTTGATACCTTCATGGAGTCCAGCTGGTACTACGCCCGCTACTGCTCACCACAGTCTGATGACCAAATGCTGAACCCTGAGCAGGCTAACTACTGGCTGCCGGTGGATCAGTACATTGGTGGTATTGAACATGCGGTGATGCACCTGCTCTACTCCCGTTTCTATCACAAGCTGCTGCGTGATGCCGGCCTGGTCGACAGCGATGAGCCGTTCAAGCGCCTGCTCTGTCAGGGCATGGTACTGGCTGACACCTTCTACAAGCTTGATGAAAAAGGCGTCAAACAGTGGCTTGCCCCGACCGATGTCGACAGCGAGTTTGACGACAAAGGACGTCTGGTTAAGGCTACCCTGAAAGCAACCGGTGAAGTGGTTGAACATGCGGGCATGAGCAAGATGTCCAAATCGAAAAACAACGGTATCGACCCGCAGGACCTGATTGATCAGTACGGTGCCGACACGATCCGTCTCTACACCATGTTCGCTGCGCCACCGGAGCAAACCCTGGAGTGGTCTGAAAGCGCTGTAGAAGGTGCCAACCGTTTCCTGCGTCGCTTCTGGAAGCAGGCCGCAGAGCATATTGCCGGTGGTGCTGTGGCTGCTCTTGATCTGAACGCTCTGACCAAAGAGCAAAAGGATCTGCGCCGTAAAGTGCATGAAACCATCAATAAGGTTTCTGATGACTGTGAGCGCCGCCTGACCTTCAATACCGCCATTGCCGCGATCATGGAGTTGAACAACGCCATCAGCAAGTTCCAGGTGAGCCATGCACAAAGTCAGGACCGCGCCGTCATGCGCGAAGCCATTGAGGCTACCACGCTGATGCTGGCACCGATCGCACCTCATGCCATGCACCGCATCTGGCAGGCTTTGGGTCACTCTGAGCCGGTGCTGGATGCTTCATGGCCGGTAGCTGACGAGGAAGCGCTGAAGAAAGAGGCCATCACCCTGGTGGTTCAGGTCAATGGTAAGGTGCGGGCAAAACTGGAAGTACCGGCAGGCTTGGATAAAGACGCCATTGAGAAGCTGGCCCTGGAGCATGAAAACGTCAGCAAGTTTACCGATGGCCTGACAGTCCGCAAGGTGATTGTGGTTCCCGGTAAACTGGTGAATATTGTTGCCAATTAATCGCAAGGTAGCGGACATCCTTCCGGAAAAATCATAAAGGGGCAAACGCCCCTTTATTTTTCGCCCTAAAAATGGGAAGTCAGGGCAAGAGTTTGTTTTTCCCGGGCAGGCTATTTCCTTTATTCGTCATCATCAAAAGGCTCATCATCGAATAAAAAGGGTGACCCTTCCCTTTCTTTTTCTTCCTCTTCTTCACGTTCTTTCCTGCTTTTCCTTTTCCTATCAGACCGATTCAAAGGATTTGGAGTTAGATTAGGTAAAATAATGGGAGGCGGCTGCTTTTGACCACTTTCCACAGCCAGTGGTGGTTGTGCTGCGATATTGGCCAACCCCATTGAAGCAAGCAACTGGTTTAACGAACCCATTGCCTGCGCGGAACTGATAGGGGTTGCACTGTTATTGACACCGATATTGATACTGGTGCCGACCTTGTTACCTGACTCAGGGCGAACAGCTTCATTTGCGCTCTTGCTCCCCGGGGAAACAGGCCCTTCCCCGTTTTTCAGCCTGTTCTCGCCATGCCCATTATGCACCCCGGACTTTGCTGGTGCAGATAATCCATCATGCTCCACCCCGCAGCCAAGCCCATTAGCTACCCCCGGCTTTAATAACTCCGAGAGGTATTGCCGGTTAACAAGGGCAAGTCCTTTTTCAGGGGCAATTTCACCAGCAATACCAGCTTTGGTGGCGTACTGATTTAAAAGAGAGTCAACTTCTTGCAATAAAGCAGAGTCTGTCACTGAGTTAGCATCTTTTAAAGCCAGCGACAGCTTCTCCGCCAATCTGGATAACTCCATCGCTTTCTGAATATCTTCCGGACGCCCCTGCAACATGAGATTGTTAATAAGGTTACCTAACAGTTCACTGATTGAATGTCGTTGAGACAAGGGCACCCTGCCCCCCTGGGACGCTGCGTGATCCTCAGGCTCCCCCTGTCCGCCATCAATGATCTGAACACTGCCCCCCGTTAACAGGGCAATCAGTTGTGCTACTTTTGTAATCACCTCAATGATCATTTGCGCTGACGGGCTTTCAGTCAGGTCAGGTCCACAGACCACAACATGCAGTGCAGGTGGTGTGGTAAAGAGAGAGGCAATCGACCTGTCGGGTAAGGCCGTCCAGGCAGTCAATAACCTGTTACCCGAGGCCGCATTGCTGATAAAAGCTGGCTGTGAAACCGCAACTGGCATAAAAGGCGGCGCTGTCAGCGAAGATGGTGTCTGCGGGCACCGGCTTGTAACGTTCCTCTCAATAACCGTTCTTAACTCACTTCCTAATGGCCTGGCAAAAATCCTGTTTTGAACAGTCCGCAGCTCCCAACGCTCCACCAGCCGCACCTGCCTGGAGTTACCCATAGCATCGGTAACATACAGATTCTTTTCTTTGGTCAGTTCAGTGCAGCTGACATTGGCTGTTTGGGCGGAATTGGGCAAATCCGGCGGCATGGATGCCGCTAATTGCATGGATACAGCTTCTGCCATGGGGCCTCCTGCTTAGCCTGAAGCAAAGAATGCACTCTGCCATCATATTGAGTTAATTATTATTTGTTCCTTTAGAAGTATGACACTGAAAATCCGGATAAGTTCCGGCATGGTGGGGCGGCCAGCCTCCCGGAACCTGACAACAATCAGTAAAGTCCATCCGCCAAACGGGAGCTGAACCTATCAAAGAGGACTCTGGCTTCCCTTGTGAATTGCTGGCAAAATTCCTGACCATATAAGATTTTATGGATAATTCAGAGTGATGAAGTGCTTCGCTTGTTAAAAGGACTTACGCTTGTCACAATTCTGGCAGCCGTTATTTTGCCGGGAATCAGGTACTTTTTATCCAGTAAAATCACCTTGATGGTAAATCAATGGGTCGCCAGCCTCTCTCCTTATGCCCGTGTCAGCTATGAGAAAATTGATATAGGCCTGAGCGGCACTATCAAGCTGCACAATGCAACGATGGATCTACCATCCGGCCAGCAGCCCAGACTGGAAATACAGCGAATATCCCTGCGCTTTCCAGAGCTTTATGGACTGTACCAGCCAGCCTTAACCGGTGATTACTCTCTGATACCGCAATCCCTGACTGTAGAGCTGCAGGGCATGAACTTATTTTTTCTGGACCACCCTCACCTGGAAGCCCATTTTTCCAAAAGGAATGAGTCATTAAACAGCCTTGCCGGAGCTTGTCATGACCAGCGTCTCTTTGGCCCTGCACAGCTTGAATCAATGGGTTATACCTCTGCCAATTTAGTCAATCTCGGACTCCGATATCAATTCCATGACTTCAACCAAACGCTTGACCTTACCATTGAAAGCGAAATTCAGGGGTTGGGATTTACTACGTTGGGCCTGTCCATCGATAACCTGAGCCATCTTGACCGGGCAGCATTCAAAACCGAAACTGCGGGACTGAAGCAACTTTCTTTCTGGTATCAGGATGATGGGTATATAAGCCGGAAAGTCAGGTTCTGCGCTCAACGCTCTGGTGTTTCAACGGCTGAGTA
>NZ_JBLYNS010000171.1:0-9008 GCF_049310205.1 Endozoicomonas sp. ALC013
TACCCGCTCAGGGGGAGTGATTGGTCAGGGTGGCCATCAGAAAAAATGACTGAACGGGATCTGAGGAGTATTCATGAGCAACGAATTCAAGTTGAACTGTGCAGGGAAAATGCTGGATCTGAACAGGCCCAGGGTGATGGGGGTTTTGAACGTTACACCGGACTCTTTTTATCAAGGGAGCCGCTGTGCTGATAACTGGCTGAATGTTGCCGAGCAGATGATCAAGGACGGGGCGGATATTCTGGATATTGGTGGCGAGTCGACACGCCCCGGTGCTTCCGGTGCGCCAGCCCAGGAGCAGGAGTTAGAGCGGGTTCTGCCAGTTATTGAAGGTTTGGCGTCGCGCTTCAACGTCATTATTTCCATTGATACCAGCTCTCCTCTGGTGATGAAAGAGGCGGTAAAAGCGGGCGCGGGGATTATTAATGATGTCCGGGCGTTGCACCGTGAGGGGGCGTTGGAAGCAGCAGCGGAAACGACAGTTCCCATTATTCTGATGCACTCTCTTGTTGATCAACCTGAGCCCGGGGTTGTACCGGTCTATGGTGATGTGGTTAAAGAGGTCAGCCAGTATTTGATGGCTTGTGTGGAGCGCTGCGAGAAGGCCGGAATTGCCAGGGAGCGCTTGATACTGGACCCGGGCTTTGGGGGCGGTATGTTTGGTAAAACGCCAGTGTACGATCTTGAAATGCTGAAGGGTTTTCGCCGCTTCCATGAAGCGGGTCTGCCGGTATTGGCGGGTATGTCCAGAAAGTCGTTTATTGGGGCAACCCTGGATCGGGATACCGAAGACCGGCTTCCGGGCAGTTTGGCAGCAGCTGCGCTGGCGGCACAGGCAGGTGCTCATATCATCCGTGTGCATGATGTCAGGGAAACGGTTGACGTCCTGCGTTTGCTTCAGGCCGTTGACGAAGCTTAACGTTTTCATTTCAAAAAATAATGATGCCTGCCAGTCTGGAGATCGAGCTTCCGCAGTGGTGGGTAGTCTTCACTGTCATTAAGTCATCAATGTCGCCTATTCCTTAAACCCTCTTCGTTTCAAGATAACCTGATGGTACTGGTGGTTCACTTGAATGAGTGAGATGATTACCAGATATTGCTTTCAGAAATTCTTGGTAAACGGCTATGGCTCGAAAATATTTTGGTACCGACGGAATTCGAGGGAAGGTGGGTGACTTTCCAATTACTCCGGATTTTGTCCTGAAGCTGGGCTGGGCAGCGGGTCGTGTGCTGGCGGAACAGGGTGAAGGGAAAGTCATTATTGGCAAGGACACCCGAATCTCCGGGTATATGTTTGAGTCCGCGCTTGAGGCCGGTCTGTCTGCCGCCGGTATCGATGTTGTCCTGACCGGGCCAATGCCGACCCCTGCCATTGCCTATCTGACCCGAACCTTTAATGGGCAGGCGGGTATTGTTATCAGCGCCTCCCATAACCCGTTTTACGACAATGGTATAAAGTTTTTTGCAGGCGACGGCACCAAGCTATCCGATGAGGTTGAGCTGAAGATTGAAGCATTGCTTGAGTCAGAGATTGAGGTAGTGGATTCCCAGAGTCTGGGTAAAGTGACTCGGATGAATGATGCTGCAGGCCGGTACATTGAGTACTGCAAGGGCAGCACTTCCCAGCAGCTGGATCTGCGTGGCATGAAAATTGTGATTGATGCCGGCCACGGTGCAACCTATCAGGTTGGTCCTGCGGTCTTTCGAGAGCTGGGTGCGGAAGTGATACCGATGTGCATCCATCCGGATGGTGTCAACATTAACGAGAACGCAGGCGCTACCAGCCCGGAAGGCATGGCTGCCAGAGTCAGGGAAACCGGTGCGGATCTGGGAATTGCCTTGGACGGTGATGGTGACCGGGTCATTATGGTGGATGATCAGGGTGAGGTCGTCGATGGCGACCAGCTGCTGTTTATTATTGCCATGGATCGCCATTCCAGGGGGATCTTGAAGGGTGGTGTCGTGGGCACGTTGATGACCAACCTGGGAATGGAGAAAGCATTGGAAGCTGCCGGCATTCCCTTTGCCAGGGCCAATGTCGGTGACCGTTATGTCAATGAACTGCTGATAGCCAATGACTGGCAGCTCGGCGGTGAGTCTTCAGGCCATATTATCTGTCGTGATGCATCGACCACGGGTGATGGCATTGTCTCGGCCTTGAAAGTGTTAAAAGCCATGCAGGCAGCAGGTAAGTCACTGTCTGAAATGGTGGCTGCGATCACTCTTTATCCACAAGTTATGATCAATGTCCGGGTGCAGAATAAGCGGGACACCGACACCATTGCGGGTATTGTTGAGGCGGTAAAAAAAGCAGAAGAAGAGATGGCTGGAAAAGGTCGCGTTCTTCTGAGAGCTTCAGGAACTGAGCCAGTCATTCGGGTGATGGTAGAAGGTGAAGACGGCGTTCAGGTAAAGGCTCAGGCGGAAAAGCTGGCAAAAGTGGTTGAACAGGAAATGTGCTGAATGTCACCCGGTGCAGGTATCGGCTTGCACCGGAGCTGTGTTGCCTTGATTTCAATAGCTTCGCAGGGCTTGACTTATTGTATGTTGGTGTCTTTCGGGTTAGTATTCCGGCCTCGCGATCAAAGAGGTAAGCGGTATGCGTCAGCCACTGGTAGCCGGAAACTGGAAGATGAATGGTTCTTCTGACAGTATCCGTGAGCTTGTTGATGGAATCCTTTCGGGACTTGAAACCAAGGCTGAGGTGCTCGTTTTTCCACCTAGCGTATACGTTCAGCAGGTACGCGACTTGCTGAAGGGTTCTGCGGTTAAATTTGGTGTGCAAAATGCCTCTGATAACCTGTCAGGAGCCTACACGGGTGAAATCTCTCCTCTGATGGCCAAAGACCTTGGCTGTGAATATGTACTTATTGGTCACTCTGAGCGTCGTTCCCTCTATGGCGAAACCGATGCCGATGTGGCTGCAAAATTCTGTGCTCTGGTTGATCAGGGTCTGGTACCAGTCCTTTGTGTTGGTGAGACTCTGTCTGAGCGCGAAGCTGGTGACACTATGAAAGTAGTGGCTCATCAGATCAATACTGTGCTTCGGGCTGCTGGTCCGGAGCGTCTGGCTAATTATGTAATTGCCTATGAACCAGTTTGGGCTATTGGAACCGGTCTGACTGCAACCCCTGAACAGGCGCAGGAAGTTCATGCTGAAATTCGTGCGCTGCTGGCAGAAAACGATCCGTCCATGGCGGACAGAACCCGTGTTCTGTATGGTGGAAGCATGAAGGCTGACAACGCGGCAGAACTGATGAGCCAGCCTGATGTTGATGGTGGTCTGATCGGTGGTGCTTCGCTGGTAGCTGCTGATTTCAAGGTGATTTGTCACGCTGCGGGATAGTAATGGAAACCATTATTCTTCTTGTGCACGTGCTGGTAGCTGTTGGCGTGATCGCTATGATCATGCTGCAGCAGGGCAAAGGTGCAGAAACAGGAGCCAGTTTTGGCTCGGGGGCTTCACAAACGGTGTTTGGAAGCCAGGGCTCAGCGAACTTTCTGAGCCGTACAACCGCCATTCTGGCAACGATCTTTTTCGTCACCAGTATCGGTCTGGCGATGATGGCCAGGCAGAAAGCTGATAGTGTTGCTGATGCTGGTTTACCATCTGTTCAGATTGAACAGAGTGTGCCGGTCAATGATGCGCCTTTTTCGGTTGATTCATTAGAAAACACTATCGAAAGCGATGCGCCTGTGTTAGAGTCTCAGCCCGTTGAGAGCAGCGGCTCCAGCCGCTCTGAAAACGCTCAGTAAGAATTAAAATCTTATTGATTTATAAAGAGTTTTCAGAAATAATTTTGCTGTCGCCGAGAGCGACAGTTAAGGCCGAAGTGGTGGAATTGGTAGACACGCTGTCTTGAGGGGGCAGTGCCCGTATGGGCGTACGAGTTCGAGTCTCGTCTTCGGCACCAATAGAATCAAGGGTTTACGGGGATTTAGGAATAGACTAATATGGTCGTTTATCAAAAAAATTCCCAAAAAAAAGCGGCCAAAAATAGCCTCTTAATAGTATTTTGGTTCATGACTATTGTTTGACAATAGTCGCATAAAAAAAAGGCCTGAGATGGCCTTTTTTTGTACCTTCGTTTTCTTCATCTCGTTCCTTTGACTTCCTGTGTTTTACGGATGTAAACCTTCTTGGCTTCCAGGGTTTGTGTCCGGATACCAGTCCTTCATGATCCGATACTCCTTTTGCTTTCAGGTCATGGAAGTGCCACTTTCCTGCAATCAACTTTTCTTTGGCGGCGCTATTAATCAGATTCTGCCACTGGGTGTCCAGGGTGTTCTTGACCATTTTTTTCCCCGGTTCCATCTGGACACCCTTTTGAGCTTTGAGGTTGGGTGCACCAAAGACGTACTCGAACTTTTCCCCCTGGTTAAATTCATCAAGCATGGCCAGTGCTTTTTTCAGCCGTGGTGTCGAGAGCGTGATTTCATCCAGTGAGCCTTTTGCCCTTCCGGGTGTAAGCTCTCAAAAACTGCTGGTGGAAGCTACCGGTGTCTTCAGCCACTGGCTGGGCATCGGCATCGGTGACCCTTACGACCCGGAGCCTGAAACCACCAAAGAGCCACTGGCCCACCCAGCCATGTTGACTCACGTCACTGTGGTACCATCGGAAGGGGATTGATATTATGAAGTGGCGGCTCGAGTGCCGGATGTTTTTGCCAGCCAGCAATACAAGTTCCGGGGTAAGAAACTCTACGAGTATTACTATGTGACGGAAACCGTCGAGTGCTTTACCGGTTTCACCCTGTTGGTGGTAGAACGGGAGTTACGACCAGGGCCTGGTATGTTTCTGGCCCTGCGTGAAGAGAATGGTAAAAAACAGTTGTGCAGCTTTCTGATCAGTTATAAAGGTCTGGACCAGACCAATACCCGTACGCCGGATATGCAGACCATTGGCCGGGTGCGAATTATGGATTACTGGGAATTGGAAACAAAACGATAGGATGACAGGCAGCTGATGGAAGTAGTTGAATCCGGTTTTACGCCTGAAAAAACAGTCGCAGAAGCATCCCCGAAGCCCAGATTGCTGGTGCTTCAGGATCTTCAGCAAATGGACTGGAAACGGTTTGAGGAGCTGTCTCAGAGATATTTCCAAAAGAAGGGATATAACGCCCGTCTGACTGGTTCCGGTGCGGACGGGGGTGTTGATGTTATTCTGGAAAAAACGACACAGGAAGGAAGATCCGTTAAGGTTTACGTTCAGTGCAAAGCCTGGTCATACCAGAGGATAGGGGTTAAGGCGGTTCGTGAACTGTATGGGGTGATGGCTGCTGACGGCGTTCCGGTGGGCGTGTTTATCACCGCCAGTGATTTTACCGAAGATGCACAGGCCTTTGCCAAAGGTAAAAAGCTGCAACTGATTTCTGGCAACAGGCTTCTGACACTGATCAGCCAGTTGCCGGAAGTGCAGCAGAAAGAGCTGGCAACGGATAGCCTGTCTGGTGATTACGGGACTCCAACCTGCCCGCAATGTGATATCAAGATGGTGCTCAGAACTGTCTCAAAGGGAAAGAATAAGGGCAATCAATTCTGGGGCTGCAGAAACTTTCCGGGCTGTCATCAAAAGCTGTATTTGAAAAGGGATGAGAAGAACAGCAGCGTTTCATTAACCAGTGTTTTAGGTATTCCGCCAAAAGTAACAGGTGACTCTGTTGTCATTAACCGTCGTCGTGTTTCTGACCCTTCGAATGCTTATGACAGTGAGCCAATGGTTGCCAGAAAAACACGACGACCGAAGGTTTCCGGTAAGACCTCAAACGGGAATAGCCACAAACCATTGCTGATCAGTGGTGTTTTTGTATTTGTGGTTATGGCGTTGGTGATCAAGGGAATCTCAGCCGTATTGGCGTTCCTGTCAGAGTCCACCAATAGCCATGGGGCGAAAGTCCAACAGCAGGCACAACAGACCTATTTGGAAAAGGGAAACAGGCCAGAATCGTTATTTGTGGAAAATACAAACCGGACTTCTGAACCGATAAACCCGCCTGTTCAGCAATTATCGACTGCCTATGACCAGCAAGTGGCGATGATGGAGCAACAGGCTGTCCTGGCCAGTGATCAGAAAATACTACTTGAGATACAGGCCAACCGGGAGCAGGAACAAGCCAGGGCGAATGCCTGGAAAGCCTGGTATCAAATGCCCCGGGGTTGTGATGACTGGCTCTCTGAAGAACATATGATTGAATGCATTAACCAAAAGATGAGAGCCAAAAGGGAATTTGAACAGCTTTGGGCGGAAGGTAAGATCTAATCTCTCAAATCTCCGGAACCAATCGCCCCGCCTCCGCATACTGGTATTTTTTCTCCAGTATCTTCACCCCCCAATCATGATATGGTCCCGACTAAGAGCATCCTCTGGGTCTCAGGACAGGTTGCCAGCCAACCTTACTGTGCCAGCACCTTCTTCAATTTTGCTCAAGTGTCTTCCGACATAAACGAGACCCGCTCAAACAGTAAGTCCCGGTCCGGGTGTAATTCCAACAGGCTCATGCCACGGTCGGTATGTTTAGCGATAAAGGCCGACACCCGTCACTTTTTGCATAACGGCCTGCCAGGTTTCTCAGCTCTGCCAGTTTTATCGCTGTATTGCACAAACCACTCAATGTAGAGTCGTTCATTGGTGATGGCTGGGGCTTCGGGGATGGTGTCAGTGGTCCTCATATAGTGATTCGCTAAATCATTAAGGTCAGGCTTCAGCAGGTTGTAGCTCTTCCAGATAGGAAACAGGAAATGAAATCCAGGCATCCTGGCCCTGGATAATCATACCTGTGATCGATTTCACGCCAAGAAACATTTTGTACGCTTTGTCCCCTTTCATCTGGCCAATACGATATTCAGGCTGGATACGGTCAATGGCTGTTGACTTATGAGTGTACAGGACGGCATTGTGAAGGTCGTTTAAATAAACGGTGGGAATGTTCACAGGGCGCTTTTTGCTGATGAACACCAGCTCTTCAATCCCTTCGCCATCCACAAAGCTGCCATCATCAATGACATAAAAATAAACCCACTTGTCCCGCAGGAGCTGACACAATGATCTTAGGGCACTGGTACTATTGGTTGCGGTGATATTCTCAAGGGTTTGTTCGGTATCCATAAACGTTCGTTCATCCATACTCTACGATTGATTCTCGGTCAGCCTCCTGGTGCAGCTAGGCGTTGATACCCACAACGTTCGTGCTGAGGCTGTCGAAGGGTGGAAACTTCGGACTCTAATAGATCGTGCCAGGCACCCTTCGACTCCGCTCAGGGTGAGCGGAGCTTGTACACGTCAAACTCATTGAAACCATGTATTAGGGCAAAAAACAGGGCTCATGAGCAATCAGCTCAAAGCACTGCTCTATATCCTGATCATAGAAGACTTCGTGCCACTTATCGGTGTGCCGCATATAAGACAGCGCATAGGTATTATTACCGCTGTAGGTCATTCTGGCAAACTTCCGTTCAAAGGACGGGCTGATGGCAACGGGAGATGGGCAGTGGTAAGTGGCGCAGAAATAGAAAAAACTGCCATGCCATTTGGTAAAGATATCCACCAGATAGTTGAACCTCGGGTTCTCCGGCGGAGGCTGGACATTTGCCGGTTTCAGGTATTCCTCTACCCATCGGTCGGCCCGGGCTTTCAGGGCCGCTTTGGTCTCGGGTGATACTTTGGGGTTGGATGCCCGTTTTGCGGGCATCCACATATAACTGCTCATAAATCTCTCTGCTGCCAGATACTGCTCTGATACATTGCATACAATCCAAGGTGGCCCCAAATTCCTACGCCATTGGCCAGGATATCCCCGTTCTCTTTTCAAGAGCGCTGCCCGCAAAAGAAAAGCTGCCTTTTCGGGGAGCGGGCAGCGGGAAGCGATCTCTAAAGGGCATAAAGCGTATCGTAGCAATGTGGTCGCTTCGATAAAACCTTCAATACTGGCACAGTCAAAACGTCTGCCCTTGAATTTATAAGCCAGCACACAACCACGCAGAGATTGCTTCTTCATTAGCACCCGAAAGTTGCACTGGCAAAGCTTCCTGCTCAGACATGGCAATCAATTGATGAAAAAGGTCAACCCCGGCAATCCGCTCGGTAATATCCTGCGATAGGTATTAGAAGCAGTGGAGATAAGTAAGTTCTTCCGGGACAAACACTCTCAGCCTGTTTAAACGCTATCCTTATACAAAAATAGCGACAAGAGACAGGATGAGTACCCGTGAACATTGACGATGTTATCAACCGGTTATCAAACCATGTGATGGGTGAGCTGCCCAGAGAAACCCTGCTGGCGGCCAGTGAGCAGCGGACGGAATTGATTCCGCGCCTGCTGGACTATCTCGAAGGCGTTGCCGGGCAGGGGGATGAGATACCCGAAAGCCAGCGTGTGGATCTGGTCTTTTTTGCCTTTTACCTGCTGGCTCAGTTCCGGGAATCAAAGGCATTGCCGGTGATGCTCCGGATAGTGTCGGCCAAACCCCGGACGGTCAATCGACTGCTTGGTTATGTGGTCAGTGAGAGCCTGGCTCGAATACTGGCATCGGTGATCGCTGGTGAAGTAAGCAGCGAAAGTGACACCAGTAACGGATGTAACGTGGAACCACTGAAGCAGTTGGTTGAAAACACAGCGGTTCATCCTTGCGTTCGATCTTCCTGTTTGACCTGCCTGACGATTCTGGTTTTCCATGGGTTTCTGCCCCGTGAGGTGCTGCTCAGCTACTTCCAGCAGCTGTTTAGTGGTGGGCTTGAGCAGGAGCGGAGTCCAGTCTGGGACGGGTTGGTCTCTAACTGCATCATTGCCGGAGCCGCCGAGCTGGAAACTTCTGTTTTGGACGTGTTTGACCGGGGACTGCTGACCGATTCATTTATGGGCAGGGAGCGGTTAGGTACGATGTTACAGGAGCATTCCGGCGAGGTAAGCTTTCCATCCTATGAAAGCTCTGCCCTGATTGATGATTGTGTGGCTGAGTTGCAAGGTTGGGCCAGCTTTAACAGCACGCGGCCGCAGGAGAAGCCCGCTGA
>NZ_JBLYNS010000172.1:0-8865 GCF_049310205.1 Endozoicomonas sp. ALC013
ACCACGGCCCTGGTTCCGGTAAACCCTTTAGATTCAATGGCGTCTTGTGAAGATGATGGCTTCAGGGTGCCATCAGCAGGATCAATAGCCTGCTGATACTGAACTTCATTACCTGAAGCTGTGCCTGTAATGCCCATAGTACTTTATTACCTGATTATCAGTATTTTTTTCATAAGATGAGAATCAAAACAATCCAAACAGCATTTAAGCAAATAATCTGCACAGAATCCTTTTGTTTCCTAATAAAAGAAAATAAAACAATACTTTTATAAAAATTATTAGTCATAAACTATAATTTAATATTTCAACAATTAGATAATTCCATAAACAAAGTTAACGTAGAATCAAATATCATTCTTGGTTATTCCCGATTACAGGATTTTCTAACAGCACATTTAATACCAACCAACAACTTCAATTCACAGTTTAAAGCTTCTGAATCGCCCGGTTCTGCTGGAATTGTGCCCTTCTCGCTTGCAGTGGCTCACGGGCAGTCGGGAACAGCTAAGGTTTCCAAAGAGTTTTACATCGTTATTGCTGATATCCATATCAATCATTTATGCATTTTTGACATAAATAGTAAGCGACTTGTGTCAGGAGGGAACTTTTATAAAGTATGAGAGGTCTTAAGCTTTAATTCAATATCTCAATAATTCAAAAATTCAATGTACATATCCGATTTTGACTCAATTTTCATTTCTGACTACTCATGGTTACAGGAGTTTCTGGATGCACACTCAATACCAAATGATCCTTTAGATTCACAGCCAAGTATGGCTGGCCACTCTATACAGACACCTGACTCATTCTATGATGGGTATTTAAATCAGGATGTAATAAATCTGGACACACTACCGGCTCCACATTCACTGAGTGATTTTTCAATTTCTCATTTACCATCCACAACAAAATTTGAGCAAATAACCCATAAGTTGTCTCCGGAAAATTCATTAGCTGTTTTTTCTCAGCCACCATCACGTCCAGTTGTTCAAGTTGATCCATTAAATAAAGACCCACAAGAGCAAGTTACAATTGAAACCAGTCAGTTTAAAGCACATGAATCGTCCGGTTCTGATGAACCTCGGCTCCTCACGCTCGCTGTACCTCACGAGCAATCCGGGAAAATCAAGGCTGCCAAAGCCCGGGCACAGTCCGAGAAAAAGAAGGATTGCCGGAAGGCTTACGAGCAGTCCGAGAAAGGGAAGGCTGTCAAGAAGACTTACCAGCAGTCCGAGAGAGGGAAGGCTGTCAAGAGGACTTACCAGCAGTCCGAGAAAGGGATGGCTGTCACGAAGACTTACCAGCAGTCCGAGAAAGGGAAGGCTACCAAGAGGGCTTACGGACAGACCGAGCAACGGAAGGCTTATATTAAGGCTTACTACAAAGTTCTCAGGAATACCGGTGATAAAGAACAAGCAAAAATCGCTGGTAAGCAAGCTGCCGCCTTTGTAAGGAATAAAGCAAAAAATAATGGGCTTGAATCTACCTCTATGCCCCAAAAGAGGTAGAAGAGACCGTTACACTGACTACGAAATACTCGCTTACGGCATGAGATGAGTCTTTACCGGGCAGGAGTCGAACCTGCTTTCAACGAATGATTTCAGCTCATGGAGCCTCACACATCCTTGGGCTTAGCCTGTCGCGAAGGAACATTTATAAAGAGAAGTGATCAGTGATCCAAAGTATTATTGAATAATTCAGTCATCCCATGTTGAGCAATAACAATAATTTACGGCAAATCTGTTTTTGCGGCCTCCTTGGCCTGGCTCCTGTCGCCCATACTCAGGCCAATGATCAATCACGCCCTGCCGTTTATCAACAAATTCCTGTTTCTTTAGCTTCCCCTCAGCCAAACAATTTAACTAACGGATCGGAAAGGTTATCCAGCCGCAATCCAGTGGCAAAAGACTCAAAGAGCAAAAAATTTACATGTAGCCGGAAAGGGTGTGGTGAAACATTCAGATTTGATATTGCACGTTGCCTACACGAGAGATCGGTTCATCTGATTACAAAAAACTATAAATGCCACGTATGTAAAAAACGGTTTACTCAAAAAGCTGGTTTAGAAAGACATGCCTCTGTCCACTCTGGGGTTAAACCATATCTTTGCCTGATATGCGTTAAATCTTTTTCTCAATCTTCTAACTTATATACTCATATAAAAAACTGCCATCAGATTCAGCCTGTAAATCATGATAACTGGGTTAAAATTGAGGAACATGGGTAAGTAGTTCAGTCAGGGCCAGACCATGAAAAACTGTTGGTATACACTGATCACCTGCTGCCTGGTTTTGTTTTCCCTGCAAACCAGTGCGCACCATGAGCCGAATATAAGCAGTCCTGTAGTAATCAAACCTGAGCCATGGAGCCCTCATACCTTACTGGTATTTGGGGACAGCCTCTCAGACAGTCATGGTGATGATTTTCATACACCTGATTCAGCGCTTTCTACCTTCAATCTGCTGAAAACCCTGAGGGGGGATTTCAACCCGATGGTCGAAGAGCCCCCCATTGATCTGAGCCAGTTCTTCTCCCGCGCCAGCAGCATCCGGAATATTAAACAAACATTTGCACTCTACCGGATAGAACTTCAGGCAGAAAAACGTGAACAAAGCTTTATCCGGCAGCTAATGACCGGGTTGGAAGAGCATGCGGTGAACCAGCTGGAATCACTGCTGACGAACATACTGGCAGGCCTTGAATACATGGAACAGAAGCTGGACAGTCCCCTGCTCGGGGCGGTACAACGCACCACCCGCTTTCTCCGCACTATTCAGCATTCCTATATTGCCCGTCAGATGCCTTCCATCAAAAGTATCAGCAGACTTCTGGCCAATAAGACCGAGGCCCTGGGTGAAATTATCAGGGCAGACCTGTTCTCTATGATTCCTGCCGTGGCTGAAGAGACCTTACTGTCAACCACCAGCCAGTTTGCAGACCAGATCCCTCTCCTGCCGGACAGCCAGCACTACGAAAAAGGGAAGTGGACCACCGGCAGAGAGATGGATTTGATGTGGCCCGAGGTGCTGGTCAGAATGATGTCATACCCGAATCAGCACAAAGTGAACCTTGATAACCGGGCCATGGCAGGCAGCTGGATACTCTGTGCTGAAAGTAAGCTGGGCAGACCCGGTGCCTTCCTGAGTTCTGTGGAGGGGGTCATGGATGCTGTTGTCACGCTCTTTCAGGGCAGCCTTATACCCCCTTGTGAGGGTCTGATTGTTCAGTCCTATCTGAGTGAGCGCAATGGCAAGGTCGGTAAAGACACTTCCAGCCCACTGATCCTGCCGGACACCCTGGTGGTCTTTTTTAATGGCGGTAATGATTTCCTGAATAACTGGCAGGAACCTGACGATATTGCCCAGGAACAGGCACAGGATATTTACAATGTGCTGCAAGCAGGTGCTCAGCGGGTTATCGTGTTTTCACTGCCCGATATCACTTCCACGCCCAGGTTTCTTAACGCCCCCGAACGACAGAAGTTGCATGAAAAATGGCGAGTATACAATGCCAGCCTGAGTATGAGAATCAACCTGCTAAGGGAATCATTTCCTCAGCACTCTGGTTATCGTGTCATGAAAATTGATGGTGAAGAAGTGTTTGAAGTTCTGCGACAAGATCCTCAATGGGATTTTGTGCACCCTATTCTGAATATTCCGATACCGGGTATAGATGACGATGGAGAGGTTGAAATAGATCGCCGGGCCCTTATTGCACAAAAGCGAAAAGAGGCTGAACAGCAGCGCAACATTTTTACCCGGGAACTGCTAAACAATGCGGCATTTGATGACAGCTGGCACCCCGTCTGCAATCATTTGTCTCAGATAGCTCCGGGAAAAACAGCATTTTACAGCGACAGTGTGCATCCGAGTGCAGAGGCCCATTATGCCATTGCAGAACAAGTGTGTCAGATCCTGGAAGACCGGTTTAACATTCCCTGCGATACCAGCAACTACCCTGAGGCACTGGCCATAAAAGAGGCACAACATCGCAAACATCCATTGGTTTTAAGTAATTAAGTAGCTGGCCATATGGAATCACATATTTCTGGCTACTTGGGCAGGTGCTATCCGAGGCACAACGGAGGGAGCATAGCCGTAGCTATGTGACCGGAGTTGTAACGAAGCACGACTGCATGGATGCAGGAGCTAGAGCAACGCAGGAGCAGTTGCCGGGAGTGCCTGAACAAGGAGTCACAAATATATGATTTCATATGGTTAGCTACTTAATGCCAGGAGGCTGAAAACGACTGCCCTGACAATCAGGGCAGATAAAACCGACATTACTCGACTTGACATTTATTTTTCATGGGCTTTTATAGTGGCATTGTGCGAGTTGATCAAGACTATCTGGTTACAAAATGCGAGCATGTCAAGGTAATCCCCAATTTGATGAATACAGTAGTAGATCAATTAGCAGGCCGGGGACCCAGCGTCAGAATGATGTCGGTACATGGCATACTAATTTAGTTTCCGTAGAAGAAAATGTAGCCCACTCTATTCAAGACTTACCTGAGGGTGGCAAGCAGGCACCAGCAACAACATCAGCAAAAAAGCCATTAGAAGACAGGCAAATATCACCAGGTTTTCAGGTAACACATTCCCCGGATGGGAACGCTGCAAGGTGTCCGGTTACCCCTGTCTTTGTTGAATCAAAGGGGCAGAGGTACAAGCTGATGCAACTGCCCGACTTCGTTAAACTGCGTGACTTCGCCGGGAGCCAGGATGGCAAGTGGACAAAAGTCTATGAGGATAGCCAGAAAGCTATTCTCGTGGAGTCCAGGCCAGAGGATCTGAAGCCTGGTGAGAAAGGCACCGGATTCAACATTGTCCGTGCAACTGTCCAGTGGGACGATATTAATCCCGAAACACTGTTCAACACACTGCATGATGCAGACTACCGCAAAACCTGGGACAAGAAGATGGTTGAGGGGCGCGACATCTGTCAGCTGGATTACCGGAATGACATTGGATATTACGCAGTGCAACCCCCTTGGCCGATCTCGAAACGTGATTTCTGCAACATGCGCTCCTGGATGGAGTTTACCAACGGTGAGTATATCATTATGAACCACAGCGTGGACCATGCAGACTGTCCTGAGCGGGAAGGATTTGTAAGGGCTCGCTCATTTATCACTGGGTATTACATGATACCGACCCATTTTGGCGGGACTAAACTGATATTTATCTCGCACTCTGATCCAAAGGGTTCCATACCGGCGTGGCTGGTTAACAACCTCTTGGGCAAGGTGATTCCTGACACGATTACTAACTTGCATGATTGTGCCCTGAAATACGACACCTGGGCTTCAGAGAACCATGGCTCTGATACAAAATATAAATGGCGTACACCAAAGATCGACTGGAACGACTTTACCCGGGAAGTCCAGGATAATTATGATGACTGATCCTTATGAGTGCGTTCGTGTCTTCTCAGATTTTGCTTCGTGATATATCCCCTATCGCAACCCCCAAACTCACATGGAAATGGATAAGCTTTTCTTCGCCCGGCTTACGTTTGATGCCAGGGTCATAAGGCTTCTCTTGAGCTATTACCTGTCGGTTAAAAGATGCTGAGGCCGATGCTGTTTGCCCGATGGCCTTAGCCAATAAAAATTGAGCGATAGCTTCAATTTTTGAACCTGATCCGGAAGCTTTGACATACCTTGAATTCATATTATTTTAGATTTAGCTCCATGGCAAAACTCTTACCGAATTCACGAACTCTCATTTAAATGACTACGTTCATGTAATTTCATCTTGTTCTTTGTGATAAATCTCCTGCCACAATCCACAAACTCACATTTAAATGGCTTATAGCCCGTATGAATGCGTCGGTGTACTTGCAGATTTTGACTCGTGGTAAACTTCTTATTGCAGTCCACATACTCACATTTATATGGCCTCTCCCCCGTATGAATGCGTCGGTGTACTTGCAGATTTTGACTCGTGGTAAACTTCTTATTGCAATCCACATACTCACATTCATATGGTCTCTCCCCCGTATGCATGCGTTGGTGTCTTTTTAGATCAGACTTCCTGGCAAACGCTTTTCTGCAACCCTCAGAATCACATTCATACGGCCAATGCCCCGTATGAATGAATTGGTGTGCTTTTAGATCATAATTCCTGGCAAATGTTTTTCTGCAACCCGCAAAATCACATTTAAACGGCTTCAGCCCCACATGAGTACGTTGGTGTACTTGCAGATTATTGCTTCGAGTAAATGTTTTACCACAACCATCCCATCTACATCGATAAGTTTTTCTTTCTTTTAATGGCAGGGCTACTTTACTGGGTGGCTGGTACTCCTGTTCACTGGTCTGCAAGTTTTGCCCATAACATTCAACCAAGGGGTAAAACTCGTAGCGTTGACTGTTCTGACCCGATCCTGAAAACTGTTGACCCTGTCTGCCAGAAACCGGGTTTGCAAGGGTGGTTAATGTGCATCTTTTCTCGCTGAAGTCTTGAGTGACACGCTTTTCTTCGCCGGGCTGACGTTTTAAGCCAGGGTAATAAGGCTTGTCTTGAGTTCTTACCTGTCGGTTAAAAGATGTTGAAACCGATGCTGTTTGCCCGGAACTGGCCTTAGTTGCTAAAAATGGAGCGATAACTTCAACTTTCGAACCGGGCTGGTTAGCCGTGACATTAACTGAATTCATGAATTTGTCATCTTTTTTGATTGATACTTGAATTATGACATATTCATGGTTGTATGATGCTTCATCCGGAATATGGATAAATCATCCGACTCCAGGAGGCTGCATTGAAAAGTAATGATGCCCGCTTTTGCAGGCATCATTACGTCCCATCAAGACAATTTTCAGGCGTGCATTTCCGGATTAAATAAGCTGACCATTGGCGGATATCTGAACATCAATGTTGCCACGGACGGCATTAGAGTATGGACACACCTGATGTGCAACCCGAACCAGTTCCAAAGACTGCTCCCGGGGTAAATCCAGGTTTACTGTCAGACTGACAGTAAGTGCAAAGCCACCACTGGCATTCGGGCCAATGCCCACTTCGGATGTGACCGGGGCAGCTTGCAAAGCTACCTTGCTTTCACGGGCAACATGAAGAATGGCGTTTGAGAAGCAGGCAGCGTAACCCGCGGCAAACAGCTGCTCAGGATTCGTCGCCGCACCAGTACCACCCATTTCTTTTGGGTAGGACAGCTCCAGATTTAACATACCATCGTCTGTTTTTACCTGTCCGTTACGACCAGCCAGAGCAGTTGCCTGAGTTTTATAGATAGAAGTCATGGTAATATCCTTTGCTATTTATATTGTGAACAACTTAATTGCTGACAATATTTTATCTGAAAAAGAGCGAAAGACAAGTATATTGTGTGCAATTTATTTTATGGGTGCGGCTGATGGCTCTTTGTGAACAGAAAACTCAACTCTCTGCGGAAGAGCACATGTTGCTGGATCATCAGGTGTGTTTTCCGCTTTATAGTGCATCAAATGCCGTGGTTCGGACTTATCGTCCATTACTGGATAAGCTGGATCTGACGTATGCCCAATATCTGGTGATGATGGTGTTGTGGGAAAATGATGGCATCAGTGTAAAGGATATTGGCGCAAGACTGCATCTGGATTCTGGCACATTAACCCCTCTTTTGAAGCGGCTGGAGGGCAAGGGCCTGGTCGAACGTGGACGCAGTGAGCAGGACGAACGCGTGCGCGTGTTAAAACTGACTGAGGAAGGAACCGGATTAAAAAAAGAGGCGTTGCAGGTGCCTGCTCAAATGAAATGTAAAATCCAGCTTGACCTTGATGAATTAATCACTTTAAAAAAGCTGTGCGAAAAAATAGTTGCAACGCTGTAGAACATTAATGCAAAAAAGGCCTGACACCCCTGCAATGCACACTCTCTGCCCGGGAAAGACATACCAGTGCCTTCAGGATGTGACACAACCGTTAAACACTGTGCCGTCGACTCAATGTCTGGCGGGCAACGTCGTTGCCGGGATTATTAGATAACCTGACGTTATTATCCTGATCGTTGGTTTCCAACCACTGATTGATTGAGGCTGCTGTGGGAGTAACGGTGTGATTATCTGCACCCGGGAACAACGCATTCAAACCATTGGTAACATTTCGCACACCATCGACAACTGCCAATAATGAATGGTGAATTGAATACCCACATAAGTAACCCAGGCCTGCGCCAACCGCACTGGAAGCAGCCAACGTCACCAATCCTGGATCCTGGACTTTTTTAATGCAAATAAGAAACCCTGCGAACACCCCATAGCCTGTAAGTGCTTTTACCAGGTTAGGTGTTTCAGCTTGCTGCCCGGAAGTAGCAGGCGTATAAGAAATGCTTATGTTCATTATTCTTTTCCTCAGGATCACGAAAGTCTCAGAGTAGCACAAGAGACAGACTGTCATTAATTTGGAGGCATTGTCGGCACTGATTACCAGGGTAAAGGTACCGGTCAGGCATTGATCCACTTTGGCCTGCGTACATTAAAAGACAATGGCACAGAGTTGGTATTCACCTATGGTGATCCTGATTACTACTGTCGAACAGGTTTTGCGCCTGTCAGTGAAACCGTGATCAAAGCACCACTGCCGTTGTCCCATCCGGAAGGTTGGTTAGGCCAGTCGCTGGTTAGTAAGGAGATTGAGCCAATCGCTGGCAAACCACACTGTGTCGAGGCGATGAATAAGCCGGACATCTGGTAATCAAGTAACAGGGTAGTCAATGTCTGCCGCTGTCAAGAATGATGTAATACGATCGTGCAAAATAATCATGGTATTAGGCACAGCATCAGCATCACGGATGATTTTCTCCACGGCATAAGCCGTTTCAACATTCTCAGGCCAGGGCTTGCGAAACCTCAGGGCTGATATCC
>NZ_JBLYNS010000173.1:0-8555 GCF_049310205.1 Endozoicomonas sp. ALC013
TACAAGGTTTTCTCCCATCATCTGTTTTTCCAGCAAGAGATACACGTCAGGCTGATTGTGTTTCACCACCTGCCCAGGTTTTTCCCTGAGCCAAGCGAAGCCAGAGGCGGATCACCCATCTTCTGGTATTTTCTTTCCACATAACTGGTAATTCCCTGAGACTGGATATGAACAAGAAAGAACTGGTTGAGCAAGTCGCTGAACAAGCTAACCTGTCCCGAAGCAAGGCCGAGCTGGTTGTCAATGCCTTTATCAGCAACACACAGGAGACACTGGCAAGCGGCGACATCGTTCAACTTATTGGTTTTGGCACATTTTCGGTAGCAGATCGGGCGGCCAGGAAGGGGCGCAATCCACAAACCGGTGAAGAAATTCATATCCCCGCCTGCAAGCTGCCTCAGTTCAAGCCGGGCAACAAGTTCCGTGAAATGATCAAATAGACGCCCACTGCATTCTGAAACTGTTCTGCAAAAAGCGAAAAAGCGCCGGTAAGGCGCTTTTGTCTGAGCGTATTTTGTTACTTTATGCCATGGCTCTCATCACATTCAGAATGGCTCTTTTCTTCATCAGGTTCATTCGATGTAATTGACCGATAATCTCCCCATCCACTTCCGAGTCACTGATTACCTCATCAGAGCTGACCAGGTACTGGTTTCCACGCCCGGTGGCCAGCCATTCGAAAGACACCTCAAGAATTTCAGCCATTTTTCTCAGATTCTCGAGACTGGGACTGCTCATACTGGTTTCCCACTGGGCCAGTGCACTTCTGGATACACCAATCAAATCCGCCAGGGCCTGCTGCGAAAATTTCTTGTCTTTACGGGAGCATAAAATCCTTGTTGTCAGGTTCATCCTTGCACACTCACGACAGGTTCAGAAAGATATCCATGCCAGCAATACACACAGATACCCCGACATAATTATTTCACTATGTCATTCGGCCATTTACTGAAAAGCGTTAGATTCAGCTGATGAAGGGAAAATACAGGAAGGATAGCAGGCCACGGTCAGACCGTGGCCCGAACAAACATATTACAGAGACAGCATCAGACCAGCGATGGTTGCACTCATAAGATTAGACAGAGTACCAGCAGCCACTGCCTTGATACCCATGCGGGCAATATCCTGACGACGGTTTGGTGCCATAACGCCCAGACCACCCAGAAGAATGGCGATAGAAGACAGGTTGGCAAAACCACACAGTGCAAAAGTGATGATGATCTGCGTACGCTGTGACAGCACTTCAACACCGGCCGCCGCAGCCGCTTCAGGGTTCAGGTAATTAACAAAATCCATGTAAGCAACGAATTCGTTCACCACCAGCTTCTGGCCAATGAAACTGCCCGCTGTCACGATTTCATTCATTGGCACACCAATCAGGAAGGCCAGCGGACTGAACAGATAGCCGAGAATGATTTCGAGGCTCAGGTCAGGGTAGTCAAAGAAGCCACCAATCCAGCCCATGATACCGTTAACCATGGCGATCAGGGCAATGAAAGCGAGCAGCATGGCACCAACGTTAGCGGCCAGCTTCATACCGGAAGAAGCACCAGAAGCGGCTGCGTCTATTACGTTGGCAGGCTTTTCATTGTCACCTTCGTCATCAGCCAGCTCAGAATTATCCGGAGTATCGGTTTCCGGCTTAATCATCTTGGCCATCAGCAAACCACCAGGTGCCGCCATGAAGCTTGCTGCAATCAGGTACCTAAGCTCGACACCCATGCCTGCATAACCGGCCAGAACAGAGCCTGCAACAGAAGCCAGACCACCCACCATGATGGCAAAAAGCTCAGAATTAGTCATACGACCAATATAGGGTCTTACCACAAGAGGAGCTTCTGTCTGGCCAACGAAAATATTTGCCGTTGCCGACAGAGACTCTGTACGACTGGTACCCAGTACTTTCTGTAACGCACCACCCAGGAAGGTAACCACCTTCTGCATAACACCCAGATAGTAAAGAACAGCAACCAGAGAGGAGAAGAAAATGATAATCGGCAGTACGTTGATGGCAAAAATAAAGCCGACCTTGAAGTTACCCAGGTCACCAAACAGGAAGCCGATACCCTGATTGGCGTAGCTGATCACATTACTTACCGCGTTGGAGACACCACCAAGAATTTCCTGACCCAGGGGAACATAAAGAACCAACGCTCCCAGTCCGGCCTGAATGGCAAAGGCACCACCCACAGTTCGCAGGTTGATCGCTTTTCGGTTATCGGACAGTAAAAAGGCAAGTGCCAGAAGGCTGGCAATGCCCACCAGACTCATAAGTATTTGCATGGGAAAAGGTGACCTCAGATGGATGATCGGTGCCGACCGGTTACCCGGCGAGAACTTCAGATAAATCCGGGGGATTGTATAACCTGATTTACAAAAACAGAACCATTATCTGACACAACTGTTCAAAATTAGAACAGCTTCTAAGCAAAACATTGAGTCATATCAACAGAAGAAAAATAAACTGAACGATAATCGGCATCTATCTATTAAATAATAAAATTGATCATGCATTCAAAGAAATAGTAGCCAATAATCGTCTAATCTGCTGACTCATACAGCTGAATAATGCTTGAAAAGTCCTGGTGATTGCCGGAGCGAATTGCATGCATTTTATACAGATTGTCAGCCAGTGATGCCATGGGCGTTGCGGTATGGCTGCTGGCAGCCGTATTCAGAGCCAAACCAAGATCCTTGGCCATCAGTGCCACCATAAAACCGCCCTGGTAACCATGACTGGCCGGAGTCTGGGGCATGACGCCCGGCACCGGGTTGTACTTGTCCAGTACCCAGTTCCCACCTGAACTGTTCTTCATGATTTCTGACAGTACTGCCGGATCAAGGCCATTGTCGATACCCAGTTTAAGAGCTTCCGATGTGCCTGTCATAACAATAGCCAGCAGCATATTGTTGCAGATCTTGGCCAGCTGCCCCGCACCCGTCTCGCCAGCGTGAAAAACAGTCTGCCCCATTATCTCAAGATAGGGCCGGGCCTGCTCTACGGTCTCGGCACTGCCACCCACCATAAACGTCAGTGTTCCAGCAGCAGCTCCGGCGGTACCACCGGACACCGGTGCATCAACAAAGTCGATACCCTGCTCTTTTGCCTGCTGCCCGACTTTTCTGGCAACTTCAGCTTCTATGGTGCTGCAATCAATCACCAGACAACGGTTGCCTATCGTTTGGAAGAGTCCATCATCTCCCAGGTAGAGTGATTCGACCTGTTTGCCAGCCGGTAACATACTGATCACCACACTGGCACCCTGTGCAGCCTCAGTCACGGATTCGGCCTTTGAGCCTCCGGCTTGTTCCAATTGATCAAGCGCCTCAGGAACCAGATCATAACCACAGACATCATGCCCGGCTTTCACCAGGTTCTGAGCCATGGGACCACCCATATTGCCAAGGCCGATAAATGCAATTTTTGTCATTAATATCATCCTTATTCAAAATAGTCGGATTAGTCGTAATGCCACTCAGGTTTGCGCTTCTCAAGAAACGCACTGACGCCTTCCTGCTGGTTCCTGCCATTGAACAACGTCAGGAACTGCTCCCTTTCCTCTGGCAAGACATCTCTGGAAAATCCGGAACGCCCCATCTGGATCAGCTTTTTACAGGCCCTCAAGGCATCCGGACTCTGGTTTCCGGCATTGGCCGCAAGCGCTTTCGCCCGTTCAAGACTCTTACCACTGTCCACCATTTCCTCTATCAGTCCAATTGCCAATGCTTTTTCTGCGGTCACTTTCTCGCCGCAGAGAATCATGCGCTTGGCCCAGGCTTCGCCCACCAGCAGGGTAAGGTTCTGAGTTCCGCCGGCACAGGGTAATAACCCCACCGACGCTTCAGGCAGGGCCATAATGGCACCCTGTTCAGCGATGCGCAGGTCACAGGCCAGCGCCACTTCCAGCCCACCACCCATGGCATAACCGTTGATGGCCGCAATGCTGAGCCCCGAAAAGTTACTGAGGGCTTCAAAAGCCCTGCCAAAGCTTTGTGCAAATGGGCGAGCTTCCTCCGGGGTCAGGTTATCAAAGCGCTTTAAATCAGCGCCTGCACTGAAGAACTTCTCCGAAGCCGAGGTGATCACCAGGGCAATCACATCAGGCTCACGGTTCAACTGGTGAATAATCTGCTCCAGCTCATCAAGGCTTTCTGGCGTCCAGGTATTGGCCGGAGGATTGTCCAGGGTGAGAATGGCGGTACGTTCTTCACAGGTGAGACGTAACTTTTCAGACATAATCACTGTAACTCCATACCGGTATCAGAAATGCTCTCGGAAAGTAAACGACGGGCGACAATCAAGCGCATAATTTCATTGGTTCCCTCCAGAATCTGGTGGACCCGGGTATCCCGCACATGTCGCTCCAGAGGATACTCCCTGATATAACCATAACCGCCATGAATCTGCAGGGCCTCGTTACAGACCCTAAACCCGATATCCGTAGCAAAACGTTTAGCCATGGCACAGTATGCGGTTGCTTCCGGATCCTGATTATCCAGTTTGAAGGCTGCCAGTCGAACCATCTGGCGGGCAGCCACCAGCTCGGTATTCATATCCGCCAGCTTGAACTGCAAGGCCTGGAAACCGGCCAGTTCACGACCAAACTGCTTCCGCTCTTTCATATAGGCCCGAGCCGTGTTCAGTGCCTGCTGAGCTGTACCTATGGAGCAGGTGGCGATATTGATTCGACCACCATCCAGACCTTTCATCGCAAAAGAGAAGCCCTGACCTTCCTTGCCCAACAGGTAGTCTGCAGGTATACGAACATTGTCAAATGAAATCAGTCGGGTTGGCTGGGCATTCCAACCCATCTTTTCCTCCTTCTTGCCGTACTGGATACCTGCCAGATTGGCGGGAACGGCAAAGGCGGAAATGCCTTTCGGACCGTCTTCGCCGGTTCTTGCCATCACCAGCAGCAGATCGGTACTGCCAGCCCCGGAAATAAACATTTTCGAGCCATTGAGCACATACTCATCGCCATCCCGCCCGGCGCTGGTTGTCAACGATGCGGCATCACTGCCCGATCCGGGCTCGGTAAGGCAATAGGACGACAGCTTGCTGCCACTGACCAGCCCTTCCCCCCAATCTGACTTTACCCGATCCGTAGCAAACTCACTGATCATCCAGGTAACCATATTATGAATGGTGATATAGGCGGTGGTAGCCGTACACCCCATGGCCAGCTGCTCAAAAACAATATGGGAGTCCAGCCTGGACAGGCCCAGCCCACCCATGGACTCATGGGTATACAGGGCACAGAACCCAAGGTCTCCCGCTGCCCTGATTACATCAACCGGGAAATGACAATCAAGATCCCACTGTGCTGCATGGGGGGCCAATTCGGCATCGGCAAATTGCCGGGCCAGATCACGAAAAGCGACCTGCTGTTCAGAAAGGTGATAATCCATATAAAAATGCCGCCTCTTGTGTTTTGTTATTTGTGAGGCCTGGGGCATGCGGCATTTTTATTAGTGGTTAGTGCATGCTCGCCAGGTTGGTGCACACGAAAAGTATCGGTAAGTTTTTTTATAACATCTCGACCGCGATGGCGGTAGCTTCTCCTCCACCAATGCAGAGTGAAGCAACACCTTTGGTGCCGCCGGTCTTTTTCAGGGCATGCAACAGTGTTACCAGAATGCGGGCACCGCTGGCACCCAGGGGATGACCAAGTGCGCAGGCACCGCCATGAATGTTGACCTTATCATGATCCAGGCGCAGTTCGCGGATAGCCATCATGGCCACTACGGCAAACGCCTCATTCACTTCAAACAGGTCTACCTCGCTGGCCTGCCAGCTAATTTTTTCCAGTAGCTTACGGATGCAGTCTACCGGAGCAATGGTAAATTCTTCAGGCTTCTGAGCATGGCTTTGGTAGCCAATAATTCTTGCCAGAGGTTGTAAGCCCTGTGCTGCTGCATCACTTTCACGCATTAACACGAGCGCCGCTGCACCATCGGAAATAGAGCTGGAGTTTGCCGCTGTCACGGTGCCCTCTTTGCTAAAGGCCGGACGTAACTGACGGATTTTCTCCGGCCTGGCCTTGCCCGGCTGCTCATCAATATCAACCAGCCCTTTACGGGTTTCAACCGGCACAATTTCTTCAGCAAACGCACCAGAACTGTTCGCTTTGCTGGCCCGTTCCAGAGATGCAAGGGCATAGTCGTCCATAGCCTCGCGGCCCAGGCCAAAGCGATCAGCGGTTGCCTGGGCAAAGACCCCCATGGCCACGCCCTGGTAAGCATCCTCCAGACCATCGGTGAACATATGATCCTTGACCTGGCCGTGACCCAGTCGCATCCCTCCCCTGGCTTTATCCAGCAGGTAAGGGGCATTGGTCATACTTTCCATACCACCAGCCACCACCAGATCGGCTTCACCGGTTTTCAGCTGGGTTGCTCCCAGCATCACCGTTTTCATACCGGAACCGCAGATTTTGTTCACTGTCGTGGCTGGGACATGGTCGGGAATACCGGCATGCAGCGCCGACTGACGGGCAGGCCCCTGGCCGGTACCTGCTGGCAATACACAGCCCATCAGTACTTCTGATACATCCTCTGGAGCAACACCTGCCCGCTCCAGTGCTGACTGGATCGCAATAGTACCCAGGTCAACCGCTGTCATAGACGACAGGTTACCTTGAAATCCACCCATTGGGGTACGGGCAGCGGAAACAATAACAATGTTTTCCTGTGACGGGTTAGGTGCAGAAGACATAGTGAAACTCGCTTTTTCTGTCATTTATTCTTTCTGATTTGCAGGACAGTGTCCTGTGTTTTTCTTGCAACTGTCTCTGTGCATAATAGCTTTATTGGTAAAAGAAAACGATTATGGAATTTTTCCAACTGATTCTTGTCCTACTCATAGTCTTGAGTCATGAAGCAGGCCAAAGCAATGAATGCTGTCAGGAGCAACGCGGCAGATTTCCCATTTCTTTGTCCTATCTGTAACCATAACGGGTATATCAGAGGACAACCTGGTGGAAATTCACTGGTCAAAACCTCTTGCCCGGCATCCCACGTTTTCCACCTGAAATGCTTCACCCAATGGGTTGAGAGTGAACAGCAGGCCGCAATAAATCTTGACCAACGCCAATGCACTCAATGCCTGCAACCGGCGCTGCCATTGATTCGTCTGGACGGGGAAAGCGTCCTTGACGACGAATCACATTATTGTGAATCCATGATGCTTAATGCCTGCCGTACCGGGAATCTCGGCAACCTGAAAATGCTGCTGCGCGAAGACGAGGCTTTGGCAAAACGGACTTACCGTTCGGCGCTCACCGGTCATCCTGAACACCCGTTAACTGTTGCCATCAATTACGGCCATACTGATTGCGTTCGAGCCCTGATCGACAGCCATGCTGATGTCAATGCCGCCAATCACAATGGTGTGACACCCCTGAACATTGCAGCCCGGCAGCGCCGCACCGATTACTTGCAAATGCTGACCCGGGCCGGGGCGAATATCATTAACTTACTGCGCACCGCTGTCTGGGAGGGCAATACTGACCTCCTTAAATACCTGAGCAGCACTCAACCCGGCCAACTTGCTCTTGATAAAGCTCTGCGCGAAGCCGCCATACAGGGGCAGACGCAGTGCCTTGAAATCCTGATCAAGGCGGGAGCGAAGGACCTTGATGATGCCTTGTACAGTGCGGTCCTGGCAGAAAATATCGAGAGCCAGAACATTCTGGTCGAACAAGGAGCGGATATTACGACCCTGCTGCACACTGCTGTCAGAAAAGGTTCTTTAGAATGTATCGATAACCCGATCTTCTTGAGATACGTCAATGCCACCGATAAGAAAGGCAGAACCCCACTGCATATTGCCGCTGCCAAGAGCCGCACCAAATGCCTTAAAAAGCTCATTAAAACCGGTAGAGTGAATATCAATATCGCTGGTAAATTCGGCTGGACGGCTCTCCACTTAGCCGTTAGATACGCCAGTACAGAAACCGTCATGGCGTTACTGGGCGCTGGCGGCATCAAGGTCAATGAGAAGACTAACGCAGGCTGGACAGTCCTCCACTTAGCTGCCAGATACGCCAGCGCAAAAACCGTCATTGCTTTACTGTCCGCTGAAGGCATCAAGGTCAATGAGAAGACTAAGGCTAACTGGACGGCCCTCCACTTAGCTGCCAAATACGCCAGCACAAAAACCGTCATTGCTTTACTGTTCGCTGAGGGCATCAAGGTCAATGAGAGGGAAAAATATAACTGGACAGCTCTTCACCTGGCTGCCCGCTATGGCCGCACAAAGATCGTCAAGGCGTTATTGAACGTTTCGGATATCCAGATCAATGAGCAGACTGACACAGGCTCGACAGCTTTGAGCTTTGCTACCAGGTATGGCCACACTACTTGCAAAAAACTCCTTACTGAAAATGGGGCAATAAATAATCAGTCGTTCTGCCTTCTACAGTGAGCCATGTTTATTCAATAAAATTCCAACACTTTTGATTGGTTGTGTTGTCGGGCGAGAACCAGATAGCCACTTACCCCTACATTCACGTAGAATACCGAAACTTCTGCACTCTAATACAGGGGGCAGACTG
>NZ_JBLYNS010000174.1:0-8488 GCF_049310205.1 Endozoicomonas sp. ALC013
GCTTAAGTCCGACAGCTCCTAGTGCAGAAAAGCGTTAATACCCTTACACCCCGTTCATCCTGAGCTTGTCGAAGGATGGTGCCACCGTACTTCGACAAGCTCAGTACGAACGGTACGGGTAGCAACGCTCAGCTGCACTAGCGCTCCTGAACCGGATACAAGGAGCCAGTTCAGAGTGCTTACCCCAATCAACAATGCTGGAACTTTTACTGTGAAAACGACCAACGTTCTTACCTGATTTGTACATTGACAAGATCACAGGAACCGACAACAAACGACATCATTCTCACACCAAAAATTCAGGCATATTGAACTGTTTCATAAGATGGAAACCCCGTGCAGGCAGCCTGTCTCAGAAGCCCTTCTTATAAATCAGGGCACACATAGTAAGTGATTTTTTGACAAAGTGGTAATTAACAACACTTGTTAGTGGGATTACCTATTTACCTGTATGCCGAAAACTTTGGCCAACTTTGATAATCCACAGGCAATCTTGCACAGGCACTATCGGTCAGTGTTGAGTGATGAAAAGTTAACTGTGGTTATGGAGGACGGAAAGAATCTTCCCAAAAGGGCAGGAATGCTGCGAAACAAGGTTTGATTTATAAGGCTACAGTTGTATATATCGAGCACAGACTCCACACATTAGCCAAAGCAGTGCTCAGGGTAGCAAATGCACCCTGAGCCCGTGAACACTTCCGTTTATTCCTGGTCTTCCCATTTCAGGCTGCGTTCTACGGCTTTCTTCCAGCCTTTGTACAACTCTGTGCGCTGCTCATCATCCATCACCGGAGTATAAACACGATCAACGCCTACCTTGCCCTTAAGCTCATCAATGCTCTTCCAGAAACCAACGGCAAGACCTGCCAGATAAGCAGAACCCGCTGCTGTTGACTCCGTCACCGTTGGACGAACCACTTCTTTATTCAAAATATCTGACTGGAACTGCATCAGAAAGTTATTGGCAACAGCACCACCATCCACACGCAGCTGTTTCATTTCGATACCGGCATCCTGCTGCATCGCTTCAATCAGATCACGGGACTGGTAAGCAATGGCTTCCAGCGTGGCACGCACAATATGGTTACGGTTGGCACCACGGGTCAGACCGAAAATGGCACCACGGGCATAAGGATCCCAGTAGGGCGCTCCCAGGCCAACAAAGCCCGGTACGACATATACACCATTGGTGTCTTTTACTTTGCCGGCAAAATATTCGGTATCTGCCGCATCACGAACCAGGCCAAGCTCATCACGAAGCCACTGAACAGAAGCCCCACCCATAAAGACAGAGCCTTCCAGGGCATAATGCACCTTGCCATCAATACCAAAGGCAATGGTCGTTAAAAGACCATTTTCAGACTTCACTGGAGCCTCACCGGTATTCATCAACAGGAAGCAGCCTGTACCATAGGTGTTCTTGGCCATGCCTTTCTCATGGCACATCTGACCAAACAGGGCAGCCTGCTGATCACCTGCCATACCAGCCACCGGAATCCGGGTGCCGCCTTCACCACCGATGTTGGTCTTGCCATACACTTCCGAGCTGGACTTCACTTCAGGCAGCATGCTGCGCGGAATATCCAGCGTCTGCAAAATGGTGTCATCCCACTCCAGACGGTTGATATCAAACAGCATGGTCCGTGAAGCGTTGGTTACATCCGTCACATGGGCGCGGCCATTGGTGAGCTTCCAGGTCAGCCAGGTATCCACGGTACCGAACAACAGGTCACCTTTCTCGGCACTTTCACGGGCACCTTCGACGTTATCAAGAATCCACTTGATTTTTGTGCCAGAGAAATAGGCGTCCAGAACCAGACCGGTGGTTTCACGGATATGACTTTCCAGACCGGCTTTTTTTAATTGTTCGCAGATCTCCGTTGTACGACGGCATTGCCATACAATGGCGTTATAGACCGGCTGACCGGTAGTTTTATCCCAGACAACAGTGGTTTCACGCTGATTGGTGATACCAAGTGCAGCCACCTCATCCGGGCGAATATTGGTTTTTGCCAGCACCTCGGTCAGAACCGAACTCTGGGTCGCCCAGATCTCCATCGGGTTGTGCTCAACCCAGCCGGGTTGGGGATAGTGCTGGGTAAACTCTCGCTGAGAAGTCCCTACGATTTCACCATCATGGTTAAAAATAATGGCCCGTGAACTGGTTGTACCCTGGTCAAGAGAAACAATGTATTTCTTTTCAGTGGTCATTCTTTTGTCCTTGATTCCTTAATTGGCAGGGGGCCCTGCCTTCTCACAAAACTCACAAAATTCACAAAAAGCGGCTAATAAACAATCAGACGGTTTTGATTTCACAATCAGGTGTTGCGCAGTCAACAGGCTCCACCTGCTTACCCAGCACATTGATGTAAAGCCACGCACCGGTCATGGCACCACAGACAGGCGCAACAATCGGTACCCAGAAATAGGGGTTGGCTCGTGCACCCGTCAGCGCCACTTCGCCCCAGCCTGCAAAAAAGGCAAAGAGTTTCGGGCCAAAATCCCGTGCCGGGTTCATGGCAAAACCGGTCAGAGGGCCGAAAGAGGCACCGATAACAGCAATAAGAATACCGATGAGAAGGGCAGAAAGCGCACCGTTGGAAACACCATTATTTTCATCACCGATCGCCAGAATTCCGCCCATGAGCACAGCGGTGATGACAAACTCGACAGCGAAGGCCTGCAGGTTAGTCAGTGCCGGGTTGGCATATGTCGAGAAAATACCCGCTGTGGCCAGACTCTCCTCAGAGCCACGAACAATATGATGGGTCAACTCATAATCAGCGAATAAGCCACTGTACAGGAAGTAAACCAGGGCCGCAGAACAGAAAGCACCCAACACCTGGGCAACAATAAAGGGCACGACCTTGTGTTTGTCGAAGCCTTTAAAAACAGTTAATGCAAGCGTGACTGCCGGATTCAGGTGAGCACCGGAAATGCCGCCGGTAACATAGATGGCAATGGCAACACCAAGCCCCCAGACGATGGACACTTCCCACTGACCAAAATCAACACCAGCCAGAACGAGCGCCGCGACACAACCCACACCAAAGAAAATAAGAAGACCTGTGCCTATAAACTCGGCAAGACATTCCCCAAGCAATGATTTTCTCATAATGGCTACTTCCACCTGCTTTACGCAGATTAATATTTATTAATTAAGGCATAGTCGTTTATTAAAAATAAAGAACTCAACAAATGCCCTCTTGTCGACAAAATATTGCAAATAAAAACAAACATTATCAACCCTTAAGATTGATATGAATCAAGCAATTGCCAAAAAAGACAGCCAGCTTCGGGAAATACTCACAAAAACAACTAACAGAACACAATTCTTAACATGCGCATCATGAGCTTCAATTAACCACTAAGAAATTATTCCGCAATAAGTTCCGCATCTGACCTAGTACATGGTTTCAATGTAATTGATGGGTTCCTTCTATCAATGACTCCCAAGCTCCGTTCGTCCTGAGCGGAGATTGTACACATCAAACTCATTGAAATGATGTACTAGTTAAGGCCGCTACCCGCTTCCCGCAAAAGCACAAGCACAAGCGGCCTGTCTTTTTCGGGCAGCGGGCAGCGATTTTTTTATGACCGGATGACAACTCGTGCCTTTCTGTTGATTTGTGTCATTTTCTGAATAGAGCCGTTTATTTATAGTGCTCATTGCGAACATAAACGAACATCCAAGAGCAAATTCAATGAGGCAGATAGAGACCGACGTTGTCATCATCGGTGGGGGTGCCACCGGAGCGGGCGTTCTTCGCGACTGTGCTCAACGGGGAATGCGTGCCATCCTGGTGGAAAAGGATGATATCGCCAACGGTACTACCGGGCGTAACCACGGTCTGCTCCATTCCGGTGCCCGCTACGCAGTGACCGATCCTCACTCTGCCATTGAATGCATCCGTGAAAACCAGATTCTGAGGAAAGTGGCCAGCCACTGTATTGAAGAGACCGGTGGGCTGTTCATCACCCTGCCTGAGGACGAACTCTCCTTTCAGGAAACATTCATTACCGCCTGTACATCTGCGGGTATACAGGCCGAGGCATTAACACCTGCAGATGCTCTGCGCATTGAGCCAAATGTGAATCCCAAACTGCTGGGTGCAGTCCGTGTTCCAGACGGTACCGTTGACCCTTTTCGTTTAACTGCGGCCAACATCCTTGATGCAGAAGAATACGGCGGTCGCCTTATGAGCTATACCAAAGTCGTTGGCCTAATCATCAACAATGGCCGGGTACGGGGGGTACACTGCATCAGTCTGAAAACCGGTGAAAAAGTGGATATCCATGCTCAGCAGGTGGTGAATGCTGCCGGTATCTGGGGGCAGCAGATTATTGAATACGCAGACCTTGCCATTCATATGTTCCCGGCCAAAGGCTCGTTATTGATTGTTGATTACCGCATTAATGGTATGGTGATCAACCGCTGCCGCAAACCCTCCGATGCCGACATTCTGGTTCCCGGGGACACCATCTCGCTTATTGGTACCACCTCGGAGAAAATCCCATACAGTGACATCGAGAATATCCGGGTCAACCCCGATGAGGTTGACGTTCTGTTAGCTGAGGGTGAGAAACTCTGTCCGATCATGGCCAGGACCCGTGTACTTCGTGCCTATTGCGGTGTTCGCCCGCTGGTCTCTCTGGGAGATGACCCATCGGGTCGAAATATCAGCCGGGGGATTGTCTTGCTTGACCACGGTGAAACGGATGCCTTGCCGGGTCTTATTACCATTACCGGCGGAAAGCTGATGACCTACCGGCTGATGGCGGAAATGGCCACGGATGCGGTGGCAAAAAACCTGGGCAACAGCAAACCCTGTGTCACGGCTATACGACCACTGCCCGGAGCTAATGGCAAACACAGCGATATTTACGCTCCCCAGGTTTCTATCCCGGTATCAGGCTCAGCAAAGTACCGCCATGGAGAAAGAGCGGCAAAGTTCCTTGCCAACGACAAAAAGCAGAATGCGGTTATCTGTGAGTGCGAAATGGTCACTCGCGGTGAAATCGAATACGCCGTCCATAACCTTAATGCCAGAGATCTGGTTGACCTTCGTCGTCGGACCCGCATTGGCATGGGGCCTTGCCAGGGAAAAATGTGTGCCTGTCGAGCGGCCGGTATTGTCAGCGAAATAACCCACGACGATAACGGTGAACAAGCGCTGAGCAGCGTGGGTGAGTTTATGCAGGAACGCTGGAAGGGCGTCAGGCCGGTGCTGTGGGGTGATGCGATGCACGAAGCCGATTTGAGCTACTGGCTGTACAACAACCTTCTGGGCTACAGCCAGCTGGAACCTAATGACGCGGCACCGGTAAATTCCCACAGTGTCAATCCTGGCGAAGCTGCTGTGCTCTCCAGGGAAGAGTCAAAGGAAGAGGTAGCCCCATGAACTACGACGTTATTGTGATTGGCGGAGGCCTTGCGGGTTTAACCGGCGCAATCCGCTGCGCAGAAGCGGGCTTGAAAACCGTTGTGGTCAGTGCTGGAGAGAGTGCCCTGGCCTTTGCTTCCGGTGCCATCGATGTGTTCGGAATTGAACAAGATAATTCTTTCGTGGAATATCCATTTGCAGCCATCCGTCAACTGCCTTCCATCCATCCCTACCAGAAAGTGGGAGCAGCATTTTTACAGCAGGGATTGACATTTTTTACCGAGCAAATGGCAGCAGCTGGCATCCAATTGAGCAATTCTGGCCAGCAGAATCATGGTCGTCTGACAGCACTGGGAGCTATTCGCCCAGCCTGGTTAAGCCAGGAAGGTGCTGGCAGCCTGCCGTTGCTGGCTCCTGCAGAAGGCATACGTCGTGTTGCCATCATCAATATTGCCGGCTTTCGTGACTTTCAGTCGGCACTGATGGCCGCAGGTATGAAGCAACATCCCGGATTCTCTGAGGCAGAGTTCATACTGGCGGATATCAAAACGGCAACCCTGAACATTAATACCAGAAATGCCTATGAGCTGCGCTCGCTGGAGTTAGCCCGAACCCTTAAGCGTGATCTGTTCAGCCAGCCTAATGGTATAAACATATTGTCGTCTGCTTTACAGAAGGCAGCCGGTAATGCTGATCTGGTGGTTATACCCTCCGTCCTCGCTGTAGAAGGTGGTAATGACCTGATCCGTCAACTTGAAACACTGACCGGCCTGCGTATTTGTGAAGTCGCGACCTTGCCGCCATCACTCCCCGGAATGCGCATGGCCTCTGCCCTGAAGCAGCGATTCCGGCAGTTGGGCGGTATGTTCCTGGAAGGTGACCAGGTGCTTTGTGGTTGCTTTGCAGAAAACCGGCTGTGCTCGGTAAAGACCAGACTGAACCCCGATATGCCCATATCCGCCAGCCACTTTATTCTGGCAACCGGCAGCTTTTTCAGCCAGGGGCTGGCCAGTGACCGCCATCATCTGTCCGAGCCGGTTTTTGGCCTTGATGTTGATGCCCCGGACAGTAGAGTTCAGTGGTCAGATCATCGTTTTATGGATGGAAAGCCGCATAATTTCAGCCATTTCGGTATTCACACCAGTGAACAGTTAAACCCGTACCGAAACGGTCAGAAAATCCATAATCTTTACTGCGCAGGTGCGGTGCTCAATGGTTTCAATCCGGTCCAGGAAGCCAGTTCGGGTGGGGTAGCCATCAGTACCGGCTGGTTTGCTGCCAACAGGATTATTGCAACGATACCTCAGGCGGAAGAAACATGCTGAACACCATTGATACCAGCTTTGACAGCTGCATTAAATGCACCGTCTGCACAACCCGCTGCCCGGTCGCTGAAGTAAACCCGGACTACCCGGGCCCCAAACAGGCCGGCCCCGACGGGGAACGTTTACGCATCAAAAACCCGGCACTGTACGATGAAGCCTTGAAACACTGCACCAACTGCAAACGTTGTGAAGTTGTCTGTCCGTCGGGTGTACAGGTGGGAACAGTTATTCAACTGGCAAAAGCCCGACACGGTGGTTTCAAAAAAGGCCCCCGGGAATTTATTCTCAGCCATACCGACTTGATGGGGTCACTTTCTGCCTCCACGGCTCCTGTCGTCAATATCGCCACTCAGCTGAAACCCGTTAAAAAACTGCTGGATAAAGTGCTGGGAATTGATCAACGACAGACATTGCCAAAATACACCCATCAAACGTTCCGTCGCTGGTTTAAGCAGCAGAAAGCACAACAGACCCGCTTCGATCGTCAAGTCAGTTTCTTCCACGGTTGTTTCACTAACTACAATGACCCAACCGTGGGCAAACATCTGGTAGCGGTACTGAATGCCATGAATATTGGTGTCACGCTGTTAAATAAAGAAAAGTGCTGTGGTGTCCCGCTGATAGCCAATGGCTTCTTCGATAAGGCCCGCAAAAATGCCAAACTGAACATGGGGCAGTTTGCCGACTCATTAGCGGACAGTGAATGTGTACTGGCAACAGAGCCCAGCTGTGCCATGACACTTCGGGACGAATACCCGGAAGTGCTTCATGTGGATAACCACGCCATCAGACAGCGTATTCTGTTTGCCGCCGCTTTTATTACCAGGGAGTTTGCCAAAGGCAATAAGCCGGACATGAAGCCTGTTAACCTGAGGGTTGGCTATCACAGCCCCTGCCACCTGATCAAACAGGGTGGCGTGATTCACACCATGGAATTGTTAAACAGTATTCCCGGGCTGGAGGTGATAATGCTGGACCAGAAGTGCTGCGGAATGTCGGGTACCTACGGTTTTAAAAAAGAGAACTATCAAACCTCTCAGAACATTGGTCAGGGTGTCTTTGATCAGATCGAAGCGCTTAATGTAGATTATGTGGTCACCGACTGCGAGTCCTGCAAGATGCAGATAGAAATGAACACCGCTCATAAAGTGATGCACCCGTTGACCCTCATGGCACAGTCATTAGCCTGAGAATTCAATACTTATGGATGTTCACAAAACGACAAAGCTTGTGCATAAACAGCAACAGATCCCACAGAGCCGACGCCATGAAATGATCATCACCCTGCTCAGGCAGGAAGGCTTTGTGACCACTGAAGCTCTGGTGCAACATTTTAACGTAACGCCCCAGACCATTCGCCGGGATCTTAATGAGCTTGACCATCAAGGCAAAATTTCCCGCCATCATGGCGGGGCCGGTCTGCCCAACAGCAGTATTGAAAACACCCGGTACGGTGAACGGAAACATCACCTGAGCGCGGAAAAAGATCGAATTGCCATGATCCGGCTGGGCCATATTGCCGACATTGATACACTATTCACTGACGCACAACCTCCGATCCCCCTGATGGAGCAGCTCAAGCCTGGACAGACAACGGTGGTTGTCTGTTAACCCGGATATTTCATAAACTGCCCCGAATATCGCGAAGGACTTTGTTGCTCTAAGGGATTTTGTGAAGGAGCGCCGTACCGGGGAGTACGGTCGACTGAGCAAAACTCCCTTAGAGCGGCAAAGGACAAGCGAGATCGGGAGCACGTTTATGAAATAACCGGGTTAATA
>NZ_JBLYNS010000175.1:0-8483 GCF_049310205.1 Endozoicomonas sp. ALC013
ACTATTCTCGGACAGCCTCCTAGTACCAGCTATAGACAAACACACTGCTGGCAAAACATTTATGAGGGATAATACGACAGACCGGCTTTAAGAGACAGAGGCAGGCTCTGTTGGCCAAGCAGAGCCCGGAAGGGAGGTCAGACTTTACAGGGATTGCATGATTTTTTTGATCAACGGCACATGACGTCGGCTGATGGACAGTGGCTGTGGCACTTCCCTGAGATGGATAAAACAGTGCCCCTTATCATCCCTGGACAGACTTTCAATGGCATCACGGCGCACCAGCGCATTTCGGTGAATTCTGACAAAGTGCTGGCTGTGGTCTTCTTCCAGGGTTTTGAGCGAATCATCAATCAGCACTTCACCCTGGCGATGATGGACCGTCACATATTTATTATCCGCCATAAAGTAGAGCACATCATTCAGGGGAACCAACTCGATACCGCGCAGGGTTTTGGCGGCGATATGGCCCTGCTCCTGATGCTCTGGCAGATGGTCGTTCAGCCAGGCCAGTTGCAGTCGATTAACTTTGCTGGCACGTTGCAATGCCTGATGCAAATGGTCCTGACGAATCGGCTTCAGCAGATAACCCACGGCCTGGGCATCAAACGCTTCCAGGGCATGATTGTCATAGGCGGTGCAGAAAACCACCGCCGGTGGCTTGTCCATGGCGCTGATATACCTGGCAGCCTCCAGACCGCCCATTACGGGCATACGAATGTCCATCAACACGATATCGGGGCGGTACTGGCTGCACAGATCGATGGCATCCCGTCCATTGCTGGCCTCATGTTCAAGCACCATAAAGTTATCAATCCGGCCAATCAGGTGTCTCAGCCGTTCCCGGGCCAGTGGCTCATCATCAACAATCAGGACATTCATTGTTCAGTGATCGGTTCCCGTCAGTAATTTATCAATGTTCTTATCAAATTTGTAAATCAACAGCGTTGTCCCATTGGCAGGGATAGTGCACCTGCGCCGTGTACCATTTGACACCGGAATGCTCCCGGATATCCGTGGTCAGGCTGGCTTTGCTGCCATAGAGCATCGCCAGGCGGGAACGGATATTGTTCAAGGCAATCTGATTGCCCTTGGAAATGGTCTCAGTATATGGCATCGGATTTTCTACAGAAATCTGAACCATTTGCTGATCAATGTTGATGCTGATGGTAATGCAGCCACCGGCCTCCAGTGGCTGAATGCCATGGTAAACGGCGTTCTCCACCAAAGGCTGCAAAGTAAAGGGAGGAATAGACAGCCTGTGCGGAAGTTCACCAACCAGCCACTTGACCTCAAGGCGCTCACCCAGCCTTTGCTGCTCGATTCTCAGGTAACTTTCGCTGATCTGTATCTCTTTCTGGATGGGGACGACCGCACTCTTATTTTGACCGGGATTTTGCAGGCTGGCCCTGAACAGGTCTGACAGGTCTTCCACCGCCTGCTCTGCTTTTTCAGGGTTGACCTGAATCAGGCTGGCAATAATGTTCATGGAGTTAAACAGGAAATGCGGGCGCATCGTCGCCTGCAATGAGTCGAGGCGGGCATTGTGGATAACCTGCTGCTGCAAACTGACTTCATACTGAATGTAAAAATAGCGCAGCAGCATGGCCGAGATAATCAGTGCCGCCAGCAGATTGCGGTTGACCTGTTGCCAGTCCGGTGCAAAGTGAACTGGCGACAGTAAGGCCTGAGAGAGCAACGTAAGCAGCAGCGTAATGATCTGTACGCCCAACAGAGAAATCATGACCGACTGCCAGGTGAGAAGCCCCTTCAGGAAAGGCCTGGCCAGATAGAGAAAGGCGCTGCTGGAGAGCACAATCCACTGAACAAACAGTGACAGCATGGCCAGTCGTGTCCAGCTGAAGTCGACCTCGCCAGGCAGGGCAAGCACCTGAACCAGGACAAACAACTCAGAAATCAGCACCAGCATCAACACCGACTGACCTGACCCAAGATCGGGGAGAAAAAAGTCATCTTTGTTGTGCCGGGGCTGGATCATCATGGGGCGGCTCTTGTTCTTAATGCTAAGTAGTTGGCCAAATGGAATCGTATATTTCTGGCTAAGTGGGCAGTCACTATGCAAGGCACAACGAAGGGAGCATAGCCTTAGCTATGTGACCGGAGTTGTAACGCCGCAGAGTGGCTGTCCACTTAGTCAGAAAATACGATTTCATTTGGTTAACTACTTATTTGAGAACCCGTTTTTATCAGGGGCTGTTTATCTCAGGCGGCCTCTCAGGAAAGAGGCAGTGCATTATTGTTATCGGAAGTCTGTCTATTCTCTTGCCCGGAAGGAGGTGGGCGATGCAATCAAGCCATGACACCGATATAATGCCTCCGCTCACAACGCGCCAATGCCGGAGCGGTATTGATTGTACGTTCGTCTTTAAAAAATGAGAACCGGGTGGGGAAGAGATTAATGTCGGCAAGCCATTCAGCAGATCAGGGTGAAAAACGCAGTAACCACAGCTCTAATCAACAATGGGGTGGGCGTTTCAGCGAAGGCGTCGATGCCTTTGTTGCCCGTTTTACCGCTTCTATTGATTTTGACCGACGCCTCTATCGCCACGATATCCAGGGGTCAGTGGCCCATGCCCGGATGCTGCACCGGGCAGGTATTCTGAGCGAAGATGAACTCAACGCCATTATCTCTGGCCTTGAAGGTATTCTTGAGGATATTGAGCAGGACCGTATCGACTGGTCTATTGAACTTGAAGACATTCACATGAATATCGAGGCTCGCCTGACGGATCGCATTGGCGCTGCCGGCAAAAAACTGCACACCGGGCGCTCCAGAAATGACCAGGTCGCTACCGACATTCGTTTATGGCTGCGTGATGAGATTGACGCCATATCAGCAGAACTCAAGCGCCTGCAGCACGGCCTGTTGGTGGTTGCCGAGCGTGAAGCCGACACCATCATGCCAGGCTTTACCCATCTGCAAACAGCACAGCCTGTGACCTTCGGTCATCACCTTATGGCCTGGTATGAGATGCTGGTGCGTGACGATGAGCGCCTGCAGGACTGCCGCAAGCGTGTTAATATCAGCCCCCTGGGTGCTGCTGCACTGGCAGGCACCACCTACCCTGTTGATCGGGAATATACGGCTTCTGCCCTTGGTTTTGAGCGCCCTTCCCGCAACTCTCTGGACTCCGTCAGTGACCGGGACTTTGCCATTGAGTTCTGTGCCGCCGGGGCCCTGATCATGACGCACTTGTCACGCATGTCTGAAGAGCTGGTGCTGTGGACTTCAGCGCAGTTTAACTTTATTGACCTGCCAGATCGCTTCTGTACCGGCTCTTCCATTATGCCGCAGAAGAAAAACCCGGATGTGCCGGAACTGGTCAGAGGCAAAACCGGCCGGGTCAATGGCCATCTGGTGTCATTGCTGACCTTGATGAAATCCCAACCGCTGGCTTACAACAAAGACAATCAGGAAGATAAGGAACCACTGTTTGATACGGTGGATACCCTCAGGGATTGTCTGCGGGCGTTTGCTGATATGGTGCCGCATATTCAGGCCCGTAAAGAAAACATGCTGGAAGCCGCCCGCCGGGGTTTCAGCACCGCTACCGATCTGGCGGATTACCTGGTGCGCCGTGGCATGCCCTTCAGGAATGCCCATGAAGTGGTGGGTAAAGCGGTGGCCTTTGGTATTCAGGAAGGCCGGGACCTGTCTGAGATGACGCTGGCGGAGCTTCAGGTTTTCTCCGATACGATCGGGCAGGATGTATTTGATGTCCTGACGCTGGAAGGCTCGGTAAGCGCCCGTAATCATCTCGGTGGTACAGCGCCAGAGCAGGTCCGGCAGGCTGTGCTGAATGCCCGTAAAACACTTTAAAGTGTGGCGGTGGCCTTCTATTCCCATGACAACCCATGGGAATAGATCAACCGCCATGGTTGATATACTTTTGAGCCGTTGTTAAACCCATGAGCTTGTTGTTACACCAGATTGTTCTGCGCCAGGCAGAACGTTCGCCTTCCTCGAAAGCCCTGGGCTGCAAAGACCAGTGGTTTGATTACCAGACCGTTTCCCGACAGATTCGTTCGGTGGCCGCCGGGTTGCAAAAGCTGGGTCTGATGCAACATGAACGGGTGGCAATCTACCTGCCTAAAACGCCGGAAGCGGTCTTCAGCTACTTTGGTGCAACGGCCGCCGGTGGCGTTATGGTGCCCGTCAATCCAGTGCTGAAAGCGCCCCAGGTCTTTCATATTCTCAAAGACTGCAATGTTCGTGTGCTGATGACTAACAAAGCCCGCTATCAGCAGCTGGAAGCTGAAATTCACCAGTGCCATGACCTTATGCAAGTGATTCTGGTTGATGGTGACCTTGCTGATGAGGACCCGGTCAATAATCCCTTGTCTGATAGTACTTTCGTTCATCGACAATCCGCCAACCCAATGAACTGGGCAAATTTCCTCAAGCCCTGTGCCTGGTGGGAACCGGTGTCGTCCATTGATGCGGATATGGCGGCGATTCTTTATACCTCCGGCAGTACAGGAAAGCCCAAAGGCGTTGTGCTGTCACACCGTAATATGGTCACGGGGGCCAGCAGTGTTGCCCAGTATCTGGGCAATACACCGGAAGACCGCCTGCTCTGTGTTTTGCCCTTCAGTTTTGATTACGGTTTCAGCCAGCTGACAACGGCATTTCTGGTGGGTGCCAGCTGTTATCTACTGGAATACCTTCTCCCCGGGGATGTGATTAAAACGGTGGAGAAACAGCAGATCACCGGGCTTGGCCTGGTTCCGCCACTCTGGGTTCAGATAGCCGATCTGCCCTGGCCACAAGGGGCTGGTGACAGTCTGCGCTACTTTACCAATACCGGTGGTGCCATGCCGACGGCCACCCTGGCCGTACTGCGACAGCGTTTTCGCTATGCCAAACCTTACTTGATGTATGGTTTGACCGAGGCATTTCGCTCCTGCTTTCTTCCTCCCGAACAGATTGATTTACGACCCGGGTCTATGGGTAAAGCCATTCCCAATGCGGATGTGATGGTGATCAATGAGCTGGGTGAGATCTGTGGACCCCATGAACCCGGCGAGCTGGTGCACCGTGGTGCCCTGGTCAGCATGGGATACTGGAATGATCCGGAGCGAACCGCTGAACGCTTCCGGCCTGCACCCTGTGCCATACCGGGAATTCCGGGCAAAGAGCTGGCCGTCTGGTCCGGTGATATTGTTCGTAAAGACGACAATGGATATATTTATTTTGTCGGTCGTCGCGACGATATGATCAAAACCTCCGGTTATCGGGTCAGCCCAACGGAAGTGGAAGAGGTGGTTTATTCATCCGGGCTGGTGGCAGAAGTGGCGGCTATTGGTGTCCCGCACTTCCGTTTGGGGCAGGCCATCGTTCTGGTCGTAGTGAGCAGCAGTGAAATCGATGAACCCTCATTGATCCGCCACTGCCAGCAATGTCTGCCCGCTTATATGGTCCCCATCCGTGTTATCCAGCAAACGACACTTGCCAGAAATCCCAATGGTAAAATTGATCGCAAGCCATTACTGGAAGCCTACCGGAGGCTGTTTCAGGACGAGGAGGCTCCTGTTTCGTGAATGATCTTGGGCAAGAGAAAATGACTAAAGGACATCACCGGCTGGCCAGTCTTCAGTCCAGGGATAACCAATTACTGATTGCCGGGTATACCGCTGCTGATCTGGTGACGATTGCCGGCTCTTCACCCTGCTACATCTACGACCGGCAGGCCCTGACCCAGAGAGTCGCCCAGTTTCGTCAGCAGATGCCCGCAGAGCTGAAGCTTCACTACGCCATAAAAGCCAACCCGATGCCCGCCGTCGTGGGCCATATGGCACAGTGTGTGGATGGGCTGGATGTTGCTTCCCACCGGGAAATGCTGGTTGCCCTGGGTACCGGTATGGCGGCGGCCAATATCAGTTTTGCCGGGCCGGCCAAGGGAGAACATGAACTGAGAGCTGCCGTTGCGGCGGGTATTACCATCAATATCGAGTCCCCCCTGGAGTTGCAACGGCTGTACCTCTGTCACCAGCAGCTGGGTATTCGCCCCCGTATCGCATTTCGGGTGAATCCGGACTTTGAGTTAAAGACCTCCGGCATGAAAATGGCCGGCGGCCCCAAACAGTTTGGTATAGATGCTGAACAAATGCCGTCTATTCTGGCGGGGCTTGATTTGGATAAACTGGACTTTCAGGGTTTCCATATTTTTTCTGGCTCACAGAATCTCAAGGCAGAGTCTCTGATTGAGTGCCATCAGCAAACCTTTGAGCTGGCCGCCAGGCTGGCCGACCTGGTTCGAGCCCCGGTCAGGCATATTAATATCGGTGGCGGCCTGGGCATTCCTTACTTCCCCGGAGAACAGACGCTGGCAATGGAAGGTATTGCCGAAAACCTGCAGTACCTTCTGGATCATCGTCCGGATTCGCTCAAGTCATCAGAGGTGGTGATGGAGCTTGGGCGCTGGCTGGTGGGGGAGGCGGGGTATTATATTTGTCAGGTGACGGATAAAAAAGAATCCCGTGGACAGGCCTTCCTGATGACCAATGGCGGGCTGCACCATCACCTGTCCAACTCAGGCAACTTTGGCCAGGTCATCCGAAAAAATTACCCGGTAGTTCTGGCCCATTGCCTTGACAGTGGCGAACAGGAAGTGGTCGAGATTGTCGGACCGCTCTGTACGCCTCTGGATGTTGTCGGGGCAAAACTGGCATTGCCAAAAGCGGAGGTGGGAGACTATATCGTGGTTCTGCAGTCTGGCGCTTATGGCGCAACCGCCAGCCCTCAGAAGTTTCTCGGGCATCCCGAAGTGGTGGAGTTGTTATTGTGAGAAGAGCCAGGCCGGAATTAATCTGGCCTGGAAATAACCATCAGGCAATTGCCCCAACTGCATCCACATAGGAAAGAACAGAGCCAACGGTTTCGAACAGTTCGGCGTCCAGATCATCGTCGTTGACGGCAATGCCAAAGGTTTCTTCCATTGCCGTAATCAACCCAACCACGGCCATGGAGTCGAACTCCGGAAGGGCTCCCAGCAGTTCAGTCTGTTCATTGAACTCACTGGTATCCAGCTTGAGAAGATCTGCCAAAATGGCGTTCATTTGTTCCAGCTTGGTCATTTATCATCCCGAGGGGTAAAAATCGGCCACTTTAGGCATTTTCCGTCTATGGCGCAACTGTGGTCGTCAGCATGGAATAAACGGAAACTTCTATGTTGTGATAAGGATTAACGTTCGATCTGTGACTCAAGAGCCCGCCAGACCACATCCGGTGTCATCGGTGCAAAAATTCCGGGATTGGTGGCAGGAAACTCGCCGGTTGGACAGTGTTCAAGGGTCAGGTGCTTCTGTCCCGTGCCATAAGCACCGACTTTTACCGGGCTGGTGGGTCCATAGAGCGAGACCGCCGGTGTTTCCAGTGCTGCTGTTAAATGTCCCAGGCCGGTATCAACGGCAACGGCTGCCCGGGCTTCACAAATCACGCCAGCAACGTCAGCCAGTGACAGCTTCGGCAGCACGGTGGCCCGGCTGCTGGCATTGGCAATGCGCTCTGCCCTGGCCTTTTCATGGTCATTACCCCAGGGCAATACGACCTGAAGACCAGCCTGATTCACTTTCTGCGCCAACTCACACCAGTAGTTTTCAGGCCAGTGTTTGGTTGGCCAGGTGGTTCCATGAATAAACACCACATAAGGCTTGTCCTTAATCAGCCCTTTGGGGAATTTGTCTTTATTCAGCAGAAACTGACCCGGTGTTTTCGGTAATACATAGGCCAGCGATTTGGCAAAGAGCTGGCGAACACGCTCAACGGCATGCTGTTCCAATGGGACCGCTTGAGGGAACTGGTAAAAACGGCTGGCAATCGGCTCACGGGCAGACTGTTTATCCAGCCCAAAGCGAGGACCTTTGGCTTTTCTGGCAATGAAAGCGCTTTTTAACAGCCCCTGGGCGTCAATCACGGCATCGTAGTTACTGGCACCCAGGGCTTTTTTGAACTGCTGCCACTCCCCGGATTTCCAGGTTTGCAGCAACGACTTGCGCCAGCGGCGCACAGCGACAGGAATCACCCGGTCAACCGCGGGATGCCAGGCTGGAATCTCGGCAAAACTCTCTTCCACCACCCAGTCAAAACGAAGACCGGGTATGGCTGATACGGCATCGGTCAGTGCCGGAAGGGTGTGGATGATATCCCCCATAGAGGAAGTTTTTACCACCAGAACATGCCTTGGTTGAGTCAACGGGCGTTACCTCCTTCTTCGACCAGCGTTATTTCAGGATGCTTTTCATGGTGACCGTCCTGGTCGGTCGTCAGATGAGCGATGGCAGCCAGAACCCTGTCTGGAGACAGCTGTTTCATGCAGTTCAAATGCCCGAGCGGGCACTCCCTTTTGAAACAGGGGCTGCAATCCAGCTTCATAGACAGTGTTTCACTGTTTTTGTTCATGGGCGGCGTATGATCGGGCGAAGTTGACCCGTAAACCGCCACCAGGGGGCGATTCAGGGCT
>NZ_JBLYNS010000176.1:0-8483 GCF_049310205.1 Endozoicomonas sp. ALC013
CCTCCTGGAATTTAACTTTAAAAAAGGTCAGCTCTGCTGGCCTTTTTTGCTTATGGTATTCAGGGTTTTTGTAAAAGACAGTGGTCTGATTTTTACAGAGACTCGTTGGGTAAATAGGAGAGTCGCCATGTCCCTTGGTCGTGTCCATTCCATGGACTCATTTGGCACGGTAGACGGACCGGGTATCCGTTTCATTGTGTTTATGCAGGGCTGTCACATGCGCTGCCGCTACTGTCACAACCGGGATACCTGGGATCTGCGTGATGGCGGTGAGGTGCTCAGTCATGAAGAAGTTCTGGACAAAATCCTCAAGGTGAAGAGCTTTCTGACCGGTGGTGTTACGGTCACTGGTGGCGAGCCGCTGCTGCAGGCTGAATTTGTTGCCGATCTGTTCAAGGGGCTTAAAGCGCACGGTATTCATACTTGCCTGGATACCAATGGATTTGCCAAACAAATCACGCCGGATATTGAACGTCTGCTGTCCTACACCGACCTTGTGCTTCTGGATATCAAGCACATGGACGAAGAGATGCATCAAAAGCTGACCTATGTCACCGGCCGGTACACCCGTAATTTTGCCATGTATTTACAGGAGCTGAGAAAGCCAACCTGGATCCGCTACGTGGTGGTGGAAGGGTTTACCGTTGATCCACTGTATGCCGCCATGCTGGCAGATATGGTGGAGAAAATGGATTGTGTTGAGAAGGTGGAAATCCTGCCTTATCACAGCCTCGGCGTGCATAAGTGGGATGCCTTCAGTGAAAGCTACGAGCTGGAAACGGTGCGCCCGCCATCCACTGAGCAGCTGGATGCGATCAAGGCTGAATTTGATCAGCGGGGAATTTCTGCGGCTTATTGATGAACTTTTTGTTGGTTTGGTTGGTCTAACGATCGTACATTTTGATTTTCGTATTTTGCCGATGAAGGTGTGTTGATATGTTGCAGCCGTTAGATGCCAGCCCTTCCATGTTAGTCTCATCTTCTGTTGGTGGGTCACCTAATGCTGAGTCTTTAGCTGAAGAGCCTCCTTTGACCCCGGTTTTGAGCAACTGGGGTAGGAAGGTTGAAAATCAAAGTGACAAATCTCTGCCTAATTTTCTTTCTCCAGCCTATGATGAGGCTATCAAGAAGCCAGCTTTGCCTTTATCGAGGAGGCTGCATAACTTCCCTGATTCTAGCTGTAGTGGCAGTCATTCACATACCTATGGGGGAGAGGTTTGTGACCAGGCCGTTAATTTTAATATGCAGCGGCGGGAGCAGAATCCCGAAATAACTGTTGATAATAAATCCTTGGATGATAGTTCCACCTGTCATTGTTGTCACTGGGGAGGGTTTAATTGTTTGCCTGCACCAATGACCATGAATCGAGAGCCAGAAGCGCAATTGCCAGGTAATTCCTCTGATGACTGTTGCGGAGATTGTGGAGATTGCGGAGATTGCGGAGATTGCGGTGGTTGCGTGATTATGTGATTGTTTCAACCACGAAGAGCACGGAGTTCACAAAGTACGAGGAAATCCTCTGTGCTCTCCGTGGTTGATTGGGGGTTAGTTAAAAATACGGTTTTCCTGTTCCTGAACCCGGATAAACGTGGTTCGCTTGGACAGTTCTTTCAGTTGCGCGGCTCCCACGTAGGTGCAGGTTGAGCGTACGCCACCGAGGATGTCCTGAACGGTTTCCAGGATCGGACCACGGTAAGGTACTTTTACGGTTTTGCCTTCCGAGGCGCGGTAGTTGGCAACGCCGCCAGCGTGCTGGTCCATGGCGGTGGTGGAACTCATGCCGTAGAACAGGCGGAATTGCCGACCATCTTCTTCTACCATTTCGCCGCCGGACTCATCGTGACCGGCAAACATACCGCCGATCATGACAAAATCAGCGCCGCTGCCAAATGCCTTGGACACGTCACCGGCACAGGTGCAGCCACCGTCGGAAATCACCTGACCACCAACGCCATGAGCCGCATCGGCACATTCAATAACAGCGGACAGCTGTGGATAGCCGACACCGGTTTTAACGCGTGTGGTACAGACGGAGCCCGGTCCGATACCCACTTTAACGATGTCGGCACCTTTCAGGATCAGTTCTTCTACCATTTCTCCGGTAACCACGTTACCGGCAATAATCACCTTGTTGGGGTGACGCTGGCGAACACGGGCAACGAACTGGACAAAATGCTCTGAGTAACCGTTGGCTACATCGATACAGATAAAGCGGAGTTTGTCGTTCAGGGACAGGATTTCAGACATTTTGTCGAAATCGTTTTCGGATGTGCCGCTGCTGACCATGATATGGTTTTCAATGCCTTCAGGGGCGTTGTCGAGGAAGGTCTGCCACTCTTCGACGGTGTAATGCTTGTGAACCGCCGTCAGCATTTTGTGTTCAGCCAGGGCGAGAGCCATGGCGAAAGTGCCGACGGTGTCCATGTTGGCAGCAATGACGGGTACGCCGGTCCATTCCTGGTCAGTGTGAACAAATCGGAAGGTGCGCTCCAGGCTTACCTGTGAACGGCTTTTCAGGGTGGAACGCTTTGGGCGGAACAAAACGTCTTTGAAACCCAGCTTGATATCAGCTTCTACACGCATAGTAACTTTTTAATCGCCATCTTGCAGTGCCCTGGCATGGTGATCCGGGAATCATACAGCAGCACTGGCAACTACGTTGGTTTGGGGAAGTTGGATGTACAAGCGGCCGGACAGCCTGGATGATCAGGGGAGACCCATCTTCGGATAAGCGAAGATTGCGCCGGACCCAAAATCTTTTTTAAGGACGAAAAAAATGGGCGTGTTTGACGCTTATACGGCTGAAGTATACCTGGGCGGTTATTGAAATGGAAGCAAGGTGGTGTTTTTGACATGCTTCCCGCTACCCGAACAAGCACAAACCGTTTCGGCTTCTTCGGGCAGCGGATACCGGGACAGCGTCGCTTTTAATCAATCAGGTTACGGATCTGGGTTTTGATCAGATCGATGGCAATCCTGTTTTTTCCGCCATGGGGAATGATCAGGTCAGCATGCTGGCGTGCAGGTTCAATAAACTGCATATACATGGGACGAACCGTTTCCAGGTATTGCTTGATAACGGAATCAACATCCCGGCCCCGACTGAGAATATCCCGCTTCATACGACGGATCAGGCACATATCCAGTGGCGTATCCATAAAGAAGCGCAGGTCAAAGGCTTCCCGGATTTCCGGGTTGGTGAAGAGGAGGATGCCTTCATAGATAACCACGCGGGCGGGGTTTACCTTGCGGGTATCTGTCCGGCGATTGTGCTGACTATAGTCGTAGAGTGGGACCTCGATTTCCTGACCATTTTTCAGCTTGATCATCTGCTCCAGCATCAGGTCATGATCCATGGACTCCGGGTGGTCATAGTTGGTACGAACCCGCTCCTCCATGCTCAAATGTGTCTGGTCTTTATAGTAGGAATCTTCTGAAATAACACACAGATGCTCTGACTGGAGCTCTTCCACCAGGGTTTCTGCCAGCAGGCTTTTGCCGGATGCGGAGGCGCCGGCAATGCCGACGAGAATGGTTTTCTGTTTCATGGGGGGAGTCCCGGTTGTTAGCGTCTGTCTACGGGGATAGGATGTCCGTTGTCGTCTATGGCGACATAGGTGAAAAAACCTTCAGTCACCTTGTGACGAGCTTCTGATTTATACGGGTGGGACATTACCCACACTTCAAGCTTAATACGCATGGAGGTGTTACCGACGCGAATGATATCAGCATAACAGCAAACCACGTCACCAACCTTCACCGGATGGATAAAGCTCATGGATTCAACGGCAACGGTAGAAATCCGGCTGTTGCAACGGTTTTTCGATGCCAGGCCACCGGCAATGTCCATCTGGGACATGATCCAGCCCCCGAAAATATCGCCATTCGGGTTGGTGTCGGCAGGCATTGCCAGTGTGCGCAGAACCAGATCACCCTGTGGTTCACTCATCAGAAAACTCCATACGGGTCGTAACTGGCGGCGAATGCTATGCCGGTGGAACAGCCTTGTAAATCCGTATTTCCATGAACGTTTGATGGAAAGTATTGGCATGGAAAACCGTGGACTATTCCTGTATAAGTAGTTAACCAAATGAAATCATATATTTCTGACTAAGTTGTCAGTCACTCCCGGCAACTGCTCCTGCGTTGCTCTAGCTCCTGCATCCATGCAGTCGTGCGGCGTTGCAACTCCGGTCACATAGCTACGGCTATGCTCCCTGCGTTGCGCCTTGCATAGCAACTGCCCACTTAGCCAGAAATATACGATTCCATTTGGCCAACTACTTAAGTTCCGGCTTTGTGAACTGTGCAACCGGCGTTGATACCTATGACATCCCCACTATCCTCACATTTAACCAATCAGGGCCAGTTAATTGTTCGTAACCAGGCGCTTTTCGAGCTTGAGCATCTGGTGATGATTGGCTTGCCAGCTGATGATCTGGCAACTCATTTGTTGAATGATGGGGTTGGCTATATCACGGCACTCACTCGTGATTTCAGTACTTATCGACGTCTGCTGCCTTGGCAGACCCTGCTGGAAGACCGCTTCTCCCTGAGTTTTGCGCCGATCCTGTCGATGGATTTTGCCCGGCCTGTTGATGGTGTTTTGCTGTTTCTCCAGAAAAGCAAACCATTAATGGACTTCTGGCTGGTGATGGTATTGAGCTTTTTGCCGGAAGGTGTGCCCATTTGGCTGGTGGGAGAGAACGATGAAGGGATCAAGTCCTGGAAAAAGCGGCTCAAGAACAGTTTTGACTATGTTAAAAGTGTCGATAATGCCCGTCATTGCGTATTGCTGGAAGCTTCAGAGCCGTTGCAAAAGCCGGAGAATTTTGCCCTTGAACCGTGGTTTGAGACGTTTTCTGTCACGGCTGGCCCGGTCAATATGGACATTACCTCATTACCCGGCGTGTTCAGCCATGGTCGTCTGGATAAGGGAACCCAGGTTCTGTTGGCAACGCTGGATAAAGTACCTTCAGGCAAGGTGCTGGATTTTGGTTGTGGCGCTGGGGTGATCTCTGCTTATATTAATACTCTGCCCGGTGAGCATGATATTACCCTGGTGGATTGTGATGCCCTGGCATTGGCCAGCAGTACCAAAACCATGAGCGACACGGGGCGTGACTCTTTTACGGTACTGCCCAGCGATGGCCTGTCAGAAGTGACAGGGCAGTTTGATCTGATTATCTCCAACCCACCGTTTCACCAGGGCGTAAAAACCCACTATGAGGTGACAAAGCAGTTTCTTTCCCAGTCACGTCAGATGCTTCGCCCGGGTGGGGAGCTTCGTATTGTTGCCAATAGTTTTCTGCGTTATCCGCCCATTATTCAGAAGGCTTTTGGCCACTGTGAGACATTACTCACCCGGGATGGATTCTCGGTTTATCGGGCGGTGAACAGATACTGAAATTGCCTTCTTTCAGTTACCTGAAAGGTTATTTACGACATTATTCTACTATAAGGTATTCATGGTTCGCCTGACCGTATTAAGATAGGCCAAGGGCTTACTTTAAGAGTGAGGCGCGACCATGCATAATAAAATTAGGCTCTTGACGAATATAAGAGTATTTTTTTCAACCAGATTAACATCCCTGACTATATTAATCTCCCAGCGTTTAATAGACATTTACCATTCACTATTTAGAGCTGTTCAAAATCACAACAATATGCCTTTGCTGGAAGCTGAATTATTACAAAAAATAATAGCATCTGATTTATCCGTTAGTCTGCCTGTAAAAATCATAAGACACTGGCCAATACATTGTTCCACATCAACTGACTAATACAAAGGTAACAGGTAATGAATAACCAGATAGCACCAACGTCAGCTGCTTATCCGAATGCCTACACTGCTGATGCCACTCAAAAAGATTTATCCGAACAACCAATCAAAAGTAAATTTCTGTCTTATCGAACAAAGGCCGAGTCAGATGTCCAGAAACTGATGAATAAAAACCAGGCAGAAACCAAGGTTCTGGAAGGCAAGATAGAAAATATGCAAAAGAAATTAACTGAATACCTACAGTATCGTGCTCATGATAAACTTTTCATTAAGCCTGACCCTGAAAAAAATCACAGCAATAGCACTGAGACAAATTCCATTGCTAACAAACCACTCACACCATTATCTGAAAACTCCACAACCACCGATGTCAACCCGGAAACCACAGGACTACCGTCTGGCTCAACCACTGACAGCACGGTCTCATCACCCATCTTATCAACTGCTGACCATACCAGTACTTTCACCCCCTCAATACCAACAAATACAACGGTTAACGACAGTTCAGCAACGGCTACAGCCCAGTCGGTAAACACAACTCAGGCGACCAACACAACAAGTCCACTTACACCGACGACTGCCCTGCAGCCACTGGGGGAGTTGCTTTCCAAGAGTGTGAAAATCACGTTAATGGCGTCGCTGAGAGACGAGCTGGTGGACTACCAACAAAACAGGCCCATAGCAACCGCCGAAAATTCCTGGGGGAATATCACCGAGATAGCTCAGCAGCCCGAAGCAATCATCGGTAAACGCCCGGATGGTCCATTGCCGCACATCCGTGACAATCAGCGGCCACACCCAATGATTGCTTTGTCCGAGTTAATATCAGCTATTGAAGCAAGGGTGACAATGTATGAATTATTCAATCTGGTACTAATTGTTTCTTCCTTCACCAGGGCTATTAAAAAATCCTTTCCCGCCGTCGCCAGGGTTTATGACAATAAACTGAAACAGCTCGCTGACCAAATAAAGAGTTATCTCCCGAGCCATGAACAGGATGACACGAAAAGAAAAAGAACCAGAAGAGAACTTACAGAAGAGGAAATTAAGGGCATTAAATTTAAGTTCGAAAGACTGCTTGATGAATTTGAGGAAGAACCAATGCAGAAAGAGATGAAAAAATTCTTCGAAGGCTTCTGGCAAATGCGTGATACCTTCAACAAAGCTATGTATGAAGGTAAAAACATCACTAAGGAGCCTGAATTAAAAGAATTCGAATTCGAAGAGATGTTCGAATGGATGAAAAATAAAGAAACGATTAAGTCAGGGCTGGAAAAGTACAGCCAAGACATTGACAAGGCTATCAAAGACAAAGATTTCTACCAAGCTGGCCAAATTACCTTCAAGGTTAATATACTGTACGACAAAATACAGAATATCCTGGAAGGCTACGAATCAAAAAACCCTTATCATGAATTTTTAATAGAATTCAAAGCGTTAGATGCCAGTCTGGATAAAGTGCAATCACTGGCCAAGAAGGTAGCTGCCTTGGTCGATTTGAATAAGATCTTTTGTCAAGCGATTGCTCATGATGCCCTGGCCCTGGCTTACGATAAGCAACTGGGATATTGTTTCGCGGATGTACTGTCCACAGCCATAGCAGGCCTAAATGGGAAGTTCTCAACTTCATTGACTAGTCTGGCAGAGTCAATATTGTTTGGTACCGGTTATACTCGGCTCCCAATCCAGATCAGAATGACCTTGCAGGATGTATTATATCTCAAGACTCCATCTTCACTAAAGAATCATCCAGCTTCATTGGGGCTGAATGCTGACAGCTTATATATTGCCCAAGCCTACAAAAATGCACAAATAGTGAGGGTTGCAGTAGATAAAGAGCTTGAAATCACATCGCGCGGATTCAATTCAATAAGTGATCTGATCAAGAAACTGCTTCACCAGGTTGATGTTGACAGCCTTGGTACTGAATTGGTCCAGTTTGGGGTTGCACCTAATTCTGATCATATCTGTTACTTCGCTTTTAGCAAAAGCGGCGATCGCTTAAGGCTCACAGTTCAGGATATTCAAGTCGGTGTGATAACGGTTACTGGTTATGATCTGAATCAGCTACAAAAGAACATACTAATGTTTCTAGGACGTTTTTCTGATCAACATAAGATACCACTGGCCCCCCCCAATGCAGATGCTGTCCCCATTCCAGGCACAGGGTTCTGTCCTCTTACCAAGGATATCCTGGGCCAGTTTGAAAACCTTGAACTGATCCAGGATTCAGCACTAACTCTTAAAGATATAATGACCCACCGCCCCTACGAACTCGAAGCACTTGACAAGGAAAGAATCAACGCCCTGACGAAAAAATACCTTGAAACCGTCAAAAATGCTGCCACCGGGAAACGTCTGCACATCAACCTGAAATCCCTGTCATCATCAGAGTCAGAAACACTGGCAGAAATTAAGCAAATGCCCATGGTTTATCTGATGCGGGAAGTCCTTACCGCCCTGGAAATGTATCCGAATCCAGCTGAATACTCAACCAACATCAGGCTGATGAATGCCCACGTTGTCACCACACTGAATGACATCGCCAAACACTTGCCCTCCGCCCCGAAAAAAACCGCTGATGCCGATGCTCAATCAGTACCACAAGGTGCGGCACAGGCAACCACTAACCTGGACACCATCACTGACGGAGAGCGGTTCAAGCTGGCTGGTGAAAGAGACTTCCGCATGCTTGACCCAG
>NZ_JBLYNS010000177.1:0-8356 GCF_049310205.1 Endozoicomonas sp. ALC013
AACAGACATCAAATGCTTTTATGTTGCGCGTACCCCATCAAGAAGCATTGCTGATATCTTGCGGACAAAACGTCAGTGTGAACAGGCACTGGGTATTAAACAGCCGTTGCCTCTGGTTGTTTATTGCAAGCACAAGGGATCTGTCCAGGTCTGCTTTGATGATGAGCTTGATAGTGAACATCTGGCCCTGAATGAGGCATCCCTGGATGAATTTGCCCTATTCCATAACCTGTCCCAATGAAAAAATTATTTCCTGTACTGTTTCCGCACGTTAAGGGTTTAGGCTGCAATTTAGAAAATTTATTGTTTATTTTCCTGCTTATTCTTTTACGACGATTCTTTTGATGCCAACGGTGTATCTGCTTCACTGTTTTCCAAAGAACCGGTATCTTCCGGTTTACTCTTCTCTTTAGCTAATAATGCCTTAAGGTTTTTGTAATATTCACTGAGAGTTATACCTTTTCCCGCACTGCGTAAACCTTTCCTTTTAATAGACGGCACTTCCAAAGTATTTTTATTTTTATCACGCAGGATAGAGCATGCTTGTTCAATGATTTCACCAGGGGTGCTATCGTGACCCGGTCTTGTTTCTTTAAGATGTTGTTCCGAAAATCGTCTAACACTGTTTCCAAGTTCCTCTATCCCTGAATTAATTTGTTTCTGCATTCTTCTTTTTCTATCTTTTTCTAATTTTATTCGTTCATGATGATTCAGGTTTGTGCGTGGTCTTTTTGCTCTTGGCTTTGCAGCCCGGAGCAGTAATTCCTTATCATCATCAATTAATCGAGCTGCCAGTTGTAGAATCTTTCCGACAGTGCACTCATTGTTGTTCAGTTCTTTAATACGCATGAACTTACTCACTTCACTGCTTAATTTTGATACATTAATCTGGCTGCTCTCAACTTCAGGATCAGCAACAGGAATCGATTCGCCCGAAGTACGCATTTTTTTCAGAGGAGGAGGGCCATTCAGGGTTTCCAGAACCCAGTTTGATGAATTTGAAGAACTTGCTTTAGTTTTTTTCTGCTGTGCCTGGTATTGAGAAAAATTTTCTTCAAATGCGTTCTTAATGTGCTTTTCAGTGGTTTCTGCCAGTATTTTATCGGTATGTTCTCGAAGTTGTTTGTTTGCTTCCTCCAGCCTGGTTTCTAATAATGGCCTGATTGCTTCTGAAACCGATTTTACAAGACGGGGTTGCATGCCCGGAATAGTTGCTGTTATTGATGATGAAACAACTTGATTTATTTGTTGCTGTAATAAGGGCATCGTAGCTTTGACAGCATTGGTTACCTCACTTTTGATTTGTTCCCCCAATAGTTCCCGCATTACATCAGGCATTATAGCTTTGACCGTGCTGGTTATCTCCGTTTTAAGCTGAGGAATGACGGTGTTAGAAATGGCTTGTGCTACAACTGACAATAGCCGCGAGGATTTTCTTGCAGGGTTGTGGGGGGGCACCGTTGATGCATTGTGGTTACCGATTTCCAGGGTCGGCCTGAAGGTCAAATCGGGAGTCGCTGGTGCACTTAACACTGCAGCATTGATCTGCGAAACCAGAGGGTGGTTTGGAGGCAGAGGCAGCTGAAGCGAAACCCGGGAAACCTGTCGGGGCAGATTAGCCTCTACAGGGGTGGGGGAGAAATGAGCCAGTCGTTGACTTGGTAAACGGGGAGCCGTTGCTTTTGGAGAGGCGTCTGACATTAATGGGGGACGATTGGATCTGATGAGTACACCGGACGACAATAAAGGATCCTGACTATCAGGGCGCAGGCCGGAAACTGGTGGTGATTGCAAAAATGACGCACTTTGATCTGGGCAACTGAATCGATAACCCGGGGAGCGTTGTAAATTTGGATTGTAGATCCCGCTAAACGTCAACATGGGGGGCGTTTCTTTACGGTGCTGGGGGGGATTTATGAATTGCCTGTGACCCGCAGGGGCAGCATGCATTACCGGATTTATATTGCAATGTGTTGTCTCTGTTGCCTTGATATTCCTTTGTTGTAATTGAGTAGTGATACTCTGTCCGGGCATCATTGACATTGGCTCAGACTGACACAAACCCGGAGTTGGCGTATTGAAAACACGGGGCTGGGTTGCATCTGTGATTAAAGTACCTTGTCCTCCGTTAAAATTTAAAAAAGAAGGAAAACCATTGCCCATTGATAAAGGAGAATTAAACATGCCCTGAAAACTACCCTGAATTTGTAATAGTACCTTAAAATTATGACCTTTTGATTAACTATAAGTTCAAAACTGTATTTGCCATGAAAACTCGCTGGGTTCTAATGTAAGCCATAAATCCCTTTCCTTGAGGTCAGTTAATAGATATTCCATTGATGCTTACGCAAAGTTAGTGCCAAGGTTTTTTTAAAGGGATAATTCAATAATTTATAGAGAAAAAGTGATGCTGATAAGGCTTTATTCTATGTGGATAAGCCAGAAATCGGGGATATCTGCACTGCAACGATACACACCAGAGCAGATATTCATGATTTCATGATGCACAGTGCTTATTGGGTTAAACAGGTGCCAATACCGTTTGAATTATTATCAGCATTAACCAGTACCATACTGATACTGTCGTTTTCTCAGCCTGGTCAGATGGGAGAACACACCATGAATATTGTCGTGTACAGTGGCAATTGTCGCATCCGTTCACTAGCCTGATCGTTCAAGTTAAAAGTGCCTGTGTTCCGTGAAAATGTTGACGGTAACTTCTAATGATGTGAGACAGGAGCGAGCTGACTAATATGACTCCGGCCAATATCACGTCATCCAATCCCGTTTCCTCTCATGACGTTAGCAACGAAGGTAAGCAGGCGGCTGCCGACGAATCGGATCTGAAAGTCTGGCAAGAAGGCAGTTCGTCAAAAGCCCGGAAAACTAAAAAAAAGAAGAGCCGCTCAGGTGCTTCTGATAAGCCTTTTTCAGGTGCATCCCCCTGTGCATCCCGATACCTGGACAACCCGGCCTATCCTGCCGTCCAGGAGCAGCAGACCAGGCCCGACAGGGGGCTGAAGTCCCGTCATTGCCAGCGCTCAACCAAGACAGCTGCATCACCTGATGTTACTGCCAGAGGTTGTGATTCTTCTGATTTTCAGTTAGTTGCCCGACCAGAGTTGAGCAAGGCGAATTTGACGCCTGCGGAGTTCAGGCCTCGATACAAGACGCCATTGGTTGATATCGGAGCCAATCTCATCGGACACAGGTTTGATGACTTGTCCCGGGTTATTGCCGATGCTTCCCGGTCAGGCGTAGGTCGCATCATGATAACGGGTACTTCTATTGCTTTAGCAAAAAAGGTGCAGAAAACCGTGGATAAATGGCTGAAGCAATCTCCGCATTCTACCAGGGCCGCTGGAGCCTGTGCGTCTGCCGATTCCTCCCGATGCTCTTTGTATTACACAGTGGGATGTCATCCACACAAAGCCAGGAATTTTAAGCAAGATGGTGGCATACCGGAAATGGAAAAAATTATTGAACGGGGCGGCAGCCACTGTATTGCAGTAGGTGAGTGTGGATTGGACTTTGTGCGTGAGTGGTCTCCCAAAAATGTCCAAAGAGATGTGTTCAGAGAGCAGCTGGAGCTTGCGGTACAACTGAAAAAGCCACTGTTTTTGCATGAGCGGGGTGCCCATAAGCAATTCATTGAAATTCTGACAGACTACATAAATCAACTGCCTTCTCCAGCCATGGCCTGCGTTCATTGCTTCACCGGTAACAGTGAGCAGCTGCAGGCTTATCTTGATCTGGGCTGTTCCATCGGGATTACCGGTTGGATCGGCAACACGCGTAATAAAGATCTGGTGGGTGCGCTGCGCTCTTTCGGTTGGGAAGCCCTGCGTGACCGGCTGATGGTTGAGACCGATGCACCTTTTTTAAAACCTTATCTGGTTATGCCCCGGCAGCCTGATCATGGCAGTGGTGGTCGTGGCAAAAGACAAAGTGATAATGAACCGGCCAATCTGCCCTATGTGATCCATGCGCTGAGCCAGGTCCTGGGTGTGGATGGAGAAGAGATTGCTGCTGCAACCACAGAAAATGCCCGCCGGATATTCTCACTCGTCGACTGACACAGCATCGGTAAATAACTGGTTAAAATGATTGGGCAATAATCAATCAATAAGATATAAAAATTAGCCAACCAAATGTTATTCATCCCGATTGTTTTTGACTGGATACGCTGTAAATTCAAGCCAAACAAGGCAAAGGAGCACTGGGCGAAAAGTGTCACGTATAAATACCGGTTTAATCATTCTTCAAACAGCGTATGTTGGGTCACAATTTTCAAGCCTACAGGCTTCTGGTTAAGTCGTGTCCGATATACAGAGAACAGAAGACGAACAGTTGGTATCCCCGGCAAGGCGGGCTTTTTTCCGGCGTTTCGCCCCTGAGCCCGAGCAGGTGATCCCCAATAGCCGCTATCCACGGCCGCCATGGGCAGTAGATAACACACTGTTTCTGGCGCTGTGTACCGAGTGTGATCAGTGTATTGAGCAATGCCCAATGCGGGTGCTGGGACAATCCGATGAGCAAGAAGAGATTCTTTCTGGCCGTCCTGTACTGGACCTTTCTTACGGTCGTTGTGACTTTTGTGGACAGTGCGTTGATGCCTGCCCATCGGGAGCCTTGAGCCGTGAACAAGGGAAAAAGCGGCAGGTGATTCCCCAACTTGCTGGCAGTTGCCAGGCAGAACTGGGGATGTACTGTAACCTCTGTGAGGAAACCTGCCCTGAACAGGCGATCAGCTTTGCTGCGGATAATAAGCCGGTGATAGACCTCAGTCTCTGCAGTGGCTGTGGCGAGTGTGCTCTGGATTGCTACAGTCGTGTATTGGTTATGGCCAAAGCTTCCTGGGAGCCTGTCGGACTTAAGCGTCCGTAGCGAGGATTGCGAGAAATTGAGGATAAAAATTTCTGCTTCTGAGGAGAATAGCGGGGCTATTTGACGAAGAAGCAGGAATTTTTAGACCAATTTATTGCAACCGCAGTAGGACAGTCTTAAGTACGACAGGCTCCTAGCGCCCCCTCAAAAACAACTTATCCAATTGATCCATAGTGAGCATGGTCCAGGTTGGGCGACCATGGTTGCATTGTCCGCTGCGCTCTGTCTGCTCCATATCCCGAAGCAGGGCGTTCATCTCTTCAATGGACAGTTTTCTGTTAGCCCGCACCGACCCATGACAGGCCATGGTGGCCAGTATTTCATTGATATGGGCTTCAATGCGGTCGCTGGTACCGTGTTGCATCAAGTCTGAGAGCACATCTCTCAATAGCTTCTCAACATCGGCATTCTGCAGCATCACCGGTATCTGACGCACCAGCAGCGTTTCCGGCCCCATCCGCTCCAGGGTCAGTCCCAGACGGGTAAAGTATTCGCTGTTTTCTTCTGCACAGTCTGCCTCACGTTCACTCACCGATACAGATTTAGGTACCAGCAATGGTTGGGCAAGAATCCCCTGTTCCTGATAGGACTGCTTCATGCGCTCATAGGTAATCCGTTCGTGAGCGGCATGCATATCCACCAGAATCATCCCCTGGTCATTTTCCGAGAGAATATATATTCCTTTCAGCTGGGCAATGGCATAGCCAAGAGGCGGTGCCAGAGAGTCATTTTCCGGCAACGGCTGCGCCGACACCTGAGCGGGAAATGCGACGCCGGGTTCCTGTACCGCATGGTCACCCACGGCTTTCGCCTGACTGGTAGTTACAGGCTCTGCTGAGGTGGCATATAGCTGGCTATAGGCTTCTATCTGTCGTTTAACCTGGCCGGGCGATGGCGCTTCTGATAAAGCAGGGCGACGGTCAGGATTACCACTACCGCCGGAGCTTTGATTGGCATAATGCCCGGTACTGCCGGATGCTGTCGGGGCGGTTGCAAGCTGGATGGCTTCCTGCCCCTGAAACTCACCGGCATCAATACCCGATGCCGTGGGTTGAGGCGGATTGGTCAAAACCGTGGGTGGTAGCTGATCTTCCGGGCGAACTTCACCCAGGGCACGATTTAAAGTACTGAACAGAAAGTTATGAACCGTTCTGCCATCCCGAAAACGGACTTCATGTTTGGTAGGATGCACATTGACATCTACCATGGCCGGATCCAACTCCAGGTAGAGGACAAATGTCGGATGACGCCCGCTGTAAAGTACATCACGGTAGGCCTGACGAACTGCGTGAGCCACCAGCTTATCCCGAATAACACGACCATTAACGAAGAAGTACTGCAGATCAGCACTGGCCCTGGAGAACGTAGGCAGCCCCACCCAGCCGTACAGTTTCAGGCCAGAGGCGGCAACATCAATAATAACCGCATGTTCAATAAATTTGGGACTGCAAAGTGCAGCTACCCGGCGATCTTTTTCCGCCTGGGTAACTGCGGGACGAAGCTGATGGACACTGCGTTGATTGTGGCGGAGGGTAAAGCCTACATCAAAGCGGGATAGAGCCAGGCGCTTAACCACCTCTTCAAGGTGAGAAAATTCGGTCTTTTCAGTACGGAGAAACTTACGACGGGCCGGCGTATTAAAAAACAGGTCTTTGACTTCTATGGTGGTGCCCACCGGATGCGGTGCGGGCATAACCTGCGCTTCCATATCCCGCCCTTCCACTCGGGCCTGCCAGCCTGACGCCTGTTCTGCCACATTAGACGTCAGGGTGAGCCTGGAAACTGAGCTGATGGAGGCAAGCGCCTCTCCGCGAAATCCGAGGGTAGCCACACCTTCCAGGTCTTCCAGTTCAGATATCTTACTGGTGGCGTGGCGGGAGAGTGCCAGTGCTAACTCATCCCTGGGTATGCCATGACCATCATCACGGATACGGATCAATTTGACACCGCCATTTTCCACTTCAACCGTCAGACGCCTGGCACCGGCATCAATGCTGTTTTCCAGCAGTTCTTTGACGACTGAAGCCGGACGTTCCACCACCTCACCGGCAGCGATCTGGTTAGCCAGTCGGTTATCAAGAAGACGAATGGGTTTCATGGTCGATTATTGGGTCCAATAAGAGTTCTCAGGCCAGCCTAATGTAACAATACCGGGAGGAAGTTTCCCCGGTTTTTACCATCGAATATCGAGTTTTGAGCAAGACTATCAGTTAAAGGGTACTCTTTACATGTTTACTGTTCAGCATGATGCGGGGGGGATGTACACAATGACCGTTTGCAACTCACAGATCATTCTGTCCAACAGGTACCGGTAGAAAGAAGAAAATAAAGGACACCCAAAAGAAAGGGAAAATAAAAGGAAAAAATAAAGAAGAAAAAATAAAAGGAAATAAAGAAGGAAATAAAGGACACCCAAGAAATAAAGGAAATAAAGGACACCCAAAGACAAGCGAAAAAAAGGAAATAAAGGACACCCAAAGACAAGCGGAAATAAAGGACACCTAAAATTTGACTAATCGGCCACACTGTCTATTTTTCTTCTGGAGCCTCTCAAGGGCATTACGGACATATACCCAGTAACCAATAAAATACCCCTAACCAATAAAATGACATGACGACTGCCCGAAAAAACCTCATAGATCCAGCCAATACGCCCTACTACCACTGCATGGCACGCTGTGTTCGCAGGGCTTTCCTATGCGGCAAAGACAATTTCTCAGGTAAAAACTATGAGCATCGCAGGCAGTGGGTGGTTGATCGGTTGAAGGCACTTTCTGGTATTTTTGCCCTGGAAGTCTGTGCTTATGCGGTTATGTCGAATCATTATCATGTGGTGCTCCATATCAATAGTCAGCAAGCCAAAAAATGGGACACCAAAAAAGTCTTACAACGCTGGACGCAGCTGTTTTCTGGCCCGCACTTGGTTCAGCGTTATCTTGCCGGCGATCAGCTGGGCAAAGCAGAGCTGCTGCGTGTCGAAGAATATGCCCAGAAGTACCGAGGTCGCTTAATGGATATCAGCTGGTTCATGCGCTGCCTTAACGAATACTTAGCCCGACTGGCCAATAAAGAAGATGAGTGCAAAGGGCGCTTTTGGGAAGGTCGTTACAAAAGTCAGGCCCTGTTAGATGAGGCAGCATTGCTGACTTGCATGGCCTATGTCGACTTAAACCCCATCCGGGCAAAAATTGCTGCAACACTGGAAACCTCAGAACATACCTCTATTAAAGAGCGCATTGAGACATACGACAGCGCAAACGGAAAAAAACAAAAGGCACACTTGAAACCGTTAAAAGCTCAGGGGCAAAACCCTGAACAGGCGATTCCATACCCACTCAGTAGCTATTTTGAACTGGTTGACTGGTCTGGCCGAATTATCCGCAAAGGCAAACGTGGTCGTATAACTGACGATGTACCACCTATCCTGGAGCGCTTGGGTATTGACCCAAATGAATGGCTGCAGACTATG
>NZ_JBLYNS010000178.1:0-8343 GCF_049310205.1 Endozoicomonas sp. ALC013
GGGGTTATCGAAAAACGCAACCTAAATATTTCCCTGATAAAAATCCTTCTGAGCGGTAGAGACTTTTTCCAGGTAACGCCTGCTTTCTCCTCGAGGGTGTTTCTGTGTCAGCGCCCAATATACCTGGTTTGGCTTCAGGCCATTGATTTTCTGTATGGCGCGGTCACGGCTGTTGCGGTCAAAGGTGGCGAACACGTTACCAGCGCCGCCATTATAGGCGGAGATGATCGTATATTTCCGTGACAGTGGATCACGGATCTGCTTCAGGTAATGATTTTCCAGCAGCGACAGATACGCTGTTCCGGTATCAATATTGTTATTGGGCTGGAAGAGCCAGTTTTTGCTGGGCTGGCCGGGCAGTTTTTTAACCTTGTCAAACACATCCCGACCTGCCGTTTTGGGTATGATCGGCATCAGGCCATAGGCATTTGACGAGCTGACGGCATAGGGGTTGAAGCTGCTTTCCGTGCGATCCAGGGTTTCCACATGAACCTTACCGGAGTCAAAATCAACAAATACCCGGGTTCGGTAGTGGTTGGTGTATTTCACATACTCTTTACTGCTGGCCTTTTTCTCATCCCCCCAGGCCACCCTGGCTTCCTTGATTAAGATGCGAACCAGTGCCTCAAAAGCAATGACGTCCTTTTCCCGGTCCATGGCAATGGCATTACCGGCAGGGCCAAGCTCCTTGAGTGCCGCGTTAGTGACGTAGGCGGTATGGCTATTGGCCTGCCCGGAAGAGCAACCGGTGATCAGAGGTGAGGATAATGCAGTCAATAAGATGAGGGTGCGAAGACGGGGCATTATGGCATCCATGTCGTTTATCGGTTCTGTGATTACTTTTCTGGATTTTGTAGCCGTCCGGATCCTCTGCAAACGTTATTGCCGAATCGAATACACTAAAGCAGAAGTATTAATTTTGAGCTGGGGTTTTATCGCAAGGCATTTATAAGATATTGAAATGTTACAATGAAGTGATATAAATCAATAGATTATTATATTTGTGGCACTGGTTGGGCATGGTTTGTCTGGAAGGCACCAGTGGCACCACCTTGGCGGCCCCACCTGGTACATGATTCCAATGAATTTGATGGGTTGTCGTGCCTCTGCACTTCGTTCGTCCTGAGGCTGCCGAAGGACGGAAGCTCCGGACTCTGATAGATCGTGGCAAGCACCCTTCGACTCCGCTCAGGGTGAACGGAGATTGTACTCGCCAAATTCATTGAAACTATGCATTAGGCGGCCCCACCCATATTCACTCAGACACTATGCGCTATGGATTGGGAATTTCGCGGGTTTTATTCACCACCACCACCACCACCACCACAGCCACCATCACCGCCACCGCTGTCGCATCCGCCATGTCCACTGCTGTCGCATCCGCCATGTCTACTGCTGTCGCATCCGCCATGTCTACTGCTGTCGCATCCACCATGTCCACCATCGTAGTATCCACCGCAATAATCGCTACTCAGCTGATGTGTGGCAAGTGCATGTGCTCTGCCCGAATAATTAAGATGGAATCTCAAGCCAAGGCCGGAAGTCAACTTATTCACATTCACAGTCATGTGCGGCTGATGAGTGATGACCACTCTGGAGTTAAGGGGGCGTGGATTTCGGTCACGATTGTCAGCGATATTAGTGTCGTCCCCTGGATTGTCATCGCGACAACAGGCAATGCATGCAGCGGCGATCGGGGTGGCTGAGGTGAGCCCGATTGTCGCACCCAGCCCGAAGCCGGTACCAAATGCCTCGATCGTTTTAGCACCAGCAAACAACGCAGTGATCCCACCGGCCGCACCACCTGCCAATGCACAAACACCGGCAGTAATCGGACAACAGGATTTGCACTCAGGGGGAAATAAATAGCGATCTATAAAAGTGCGATCTATAAAAGTGGATAGTGGCCCCATAGTGTTTTCCTCCATCAGAATTTTATTGTTATAAATTTGCACCTCACTATTTGACCTCCTTTTTTCTAAAAAGTTTCAAAAACTGCCGTCCTCGCTACGGGCGGGCACTATTCTCGACCAGCCTCTTAGCCGTTAAGCCCTTCAGACGCGGCTTTGGCTTGAATCAGCTCGATTTTGTAACCATCCGGATCTTCCACAAACGCTATTTCAGTGGTCCCCCCAAGCACCGGGCCTGGTTCCCGCGTAATTTTGCCGCCGGCCTTACGGATGGCATCACAGGTGGCATAAATATCATCAGCGCCCAGGGCAACATGGCCAAAGGCGTTGCCCAGATCGTACTGATCAGTGCCCCAGTTGTAGGTGAGTTCAATCACTGCCTGCTCAGACTCATCGGCATAGCCAACAAAAGCGAGGGTGTACTGGTACTGTTCGTTGTCGTGTTTTCTCAGCAGTTTCATGCCGAGAATTTCCGTATAAAACTCGATGGATCGATCCAGGTTACCAACACGCAGCATGGTGTGAAGAAATCGCATTTCAGGCTCCTTCAGGTTGCAGATATTAAAAAAGTAGTGATCAGGGATGTTTGGGGCGTTCTGACAGTTTGGTGGTTGGTTTCTTTTTCAGTGGCTTGCCGTCAATGGCAGCCTCTTTGATCTCAATGGTATAGGCCGTGCCTTTTTCTTCCTGCAGCAGCTTTACCAGAAAGTAGTCATGGTTTTTGGCAAACCAGATCCAGGTGGCCCGTTCATCACTGTCTCTTTGTATTTTGACTCTGACGGTTTTCAGGTTGCCAAGGTCCGTTTTTAATATCTCTTCACCTTCGATGGTGAATTGGCGTTGATAGACTTCATCGTCATCGGCAACGTCATAGTTTAGCGGTTGGCCGTGGGCAGCTGCCAGATCCATACGCAGTTTCAGCTGGTAACTCAGGTTGTCCAGGGTTTCCGGTTTCAGGTCCATCGACCACTGCCGGTCCCCCTGTTGCCAGTTGACCTTATTGCCGGACCAGTCAAAGGTGGCATATTCCGTTGGTTTGTTGCCCAGCCCGGTTCTTTGTTGCACGTATTGGCTGGTGATCAGTTGCACACCTTGACTGGCAAAATGGCTGGTCTCTTTCATCCCGAAAAATGCCGCATCGGCACTGAACTCAAGGGTCCAGGTGCCATCAGCATTTTGTCTCAGGGATCTTTCGCCGGAGCCACCAAAGGGCATCCCCTTGATGGATGCTTTATAGGTTGCGGAGTATGGCTTGAGCGTGAAAGCGCTATCCGGTTTTTTCGTCTGGGAGGCAGCAAAGCCGGTATTGCCCGCCAGCATCAGGGTCAGGGCAAGTGCCGCTCTCAGAGTGCCCGGGCCATAGTTGCCGGGATGGGTTGTTATGGATTCTTTCATGCTCACTGTGTGGCGATGAAAAAGCGTATGAATCGAATTGATCATGCCAGTTCCAGGGCGTTTTCCAGCAATTGGTAGCCCAGTGGGTCAACAGGGTGGTCATCCAATAGCACGTTGTCACCCTTCAGTTGCAGCCTGCCGGAGGTGATCAGATGTACGGCCAGGGGGTAAATCTGGTGCTCCATGGCCTGAACACGTTGTTTCAGACCCTCTTCATTATCGCCGGGCCCGACACTCATTGAAGCCTGAATGATTTGGGCACCACTGTCCAGTTCTGGTGTGACAAAGTGAACAGTACAGCCATGGCGGGTTTTTTTATCCGCAAGTACCCGGCGATAGGTGCCAAGACCTTTGTATTCCGGGAGCAGGGAGGGGTGAACATTGATCAATCTGCCTGCAAATTTTTCCACAAACTCGGGGCTTAGAATTTTCATATAACCGGCCAGTACCACCAGGTCCGGCTCAAAACGGTTAACCTCTTCTACCAGTCTCTGGTCAAAGGCACCCCGGGAGGAAAAGATTTTGTAGTCCAGACCAAGGGCCGCCACTTTGTGCTGTCTGGCCCTTTCCAGCCCGTAAGCCTCTGGTACGTTGCTGACGACCCCGACAATTTGATAACTGTAGTGATGTTCTTGATCCAGAAGTGCCTGAAGGTTACTGCCGTTGCCTGATAACAGAACGACAACTCGCTTTTTCTCGCTCACTGCTGTTTCCTGAATGCTTTCAATGGTTTTGTGATTGGAATCCGGTTGGCCAGAGTGACATGGCACCCGGGCCAGATATTGGTCAGGACGGTTATTGAAACACCACAGGATCGCCATCGCTGTCTGCGGATTCAATATGGCCGATAATGACGCTTTCCTCTCCCAGCGCTTCCAGACGCCTGATTGCCTGCTCCCGATGGCTTTGTGGGATGCAGAGCACCATACCGATACCACAATTGAAAGTACGGTACAGTTCAAAGGTCTCAATATTGCCTTTTTCCTGCAGGAAACGGAAGATGGCCGGGATTTCCCAACTCTGTGTGTTGATCACCGCACGACAGCCTTTGGGAATAACCCTTGGCAGATTCTCTGGCAAGCCGCCCCCGGTGATGTGGGCCATGGCGTGGATCGGCAGTTCCTTTTGCAGCTGCAGCAGTGATTTGACGTAAATGCGGGTTGGTGCCATCAGGTGTTCTGCCAGAGGCTTGCCTGCCAGCGGGGCGCTGAGGTCAGAACCGGCGACTTCCAGAACCTTGCGGATCAGTGAATAACCGTTGGAGTGTGGTCCGCTGGATTTCAAACCGATTAACACGTCACCGGGGGAGACGTTGCTGCCATCGATGATTTCAGACTTTTCAACCACGCCGACACAGAAACCCGCCAGATCGTAATCGTCGCCCTGGTACATCCCGGGCATCTCCGCTGTTTCACCCCCGATCAGGGCGCAGCCAGACTGTTCACAGCCTTTGCCAATCCCGGTGACCACGCGTTCAGCCACATCGACATTTAATTGCCCGGTGGCGTAATAGTCCAGAAAGAACAGCGGTTCGGCACCACAAACCAGCAGGTCGTTGACGCACATGGCCACCAGATCGAAGCCAATATGGTCATGCATCCCCAGGTCCATGGCCAGCTTCAGCTTGGTACCCACGCCATCGGTGCCGGAAACCAGAACCGGTTCTTTGTACCCGGCTGGCAGTTGGCACAGCGCTCCAAAACCGCCCAGGCCACCCATTACCTCAGGGCGGGAAGTGGACTTTGCCACCTGTTTAATGCGCTCAACCAGAGCGTTGCCAGCGTCGATATCGACACCTGCATCCTTGTAACTCAGGGAGGTTCTGGAATCCGATTTGTTCATTGATATCAATCCGCTTGTTGCCAGAGCTTGTTACCACCGGCGGTGCCGACAGTGTTTTAATCCGGACTGTTCACTGACCGGGGGCGGTGTTCAGTCCAACACGGTTTGGGTGGATGAAGGCGGCTATTCTAGGAGGCTGCGGTATTTATCGCAATGCTGTTACCGCATTGTCGCTGATGTCTGGTGGTAATTTTTGGTAATTTGGATCTGATTTCAGGGTTAGAAGTGATTACCATAGTGCATTTTCAATGCCCGCAGTTGTCCAGACGTTGGCAAATGCAGTATTTTTTGCCGGATTTATGGCAGAATGATGTTCATTTGATTTTTATGTACAGGATTTTATTGATGCCTGTGGCTAAGCGATGCAACGCTCTCCTGCAAAACCTGATCAGTCCGCTGACCTTCTTGTCTGCCCCTGAAGCCCGTTCAGCCGTTAAGGCGGCCACTCTGGTGGTGGGTCTTCTGGTATTTTCCATATTGCCTGAAAATACCCATGCAGCCTTGGTCAAAGGGTTATACAGTCAGGAAGTGCCAGTGTCCGGACAAAGTTATCAGGAGCGGGCGGATGCCATGTCCCAGGCTCTGGCGGAGGTGCTGGTGAAAGTGGCTGGACAGCGTGAGGTACTGGCCAACAGTGTGGTAAAAAGTGCACTGGCCAAGCCGGAAGCCTATATTCGCAAGTTTGGTTTCCGCAGCTCTTCTGCTGATCAGGCGTCCTCCCTCAACCGTCAGCAGTATTTGCAGGCGGTATTTGATGACCAGGCAATTAACCGCCTGCTGCGCAGTGCCGGTGTTGCCATCTGGGGACAGAGCAGACCATCGACACTGGTGTGGCTGGCGGTGGAGAGCGTTGGGCAGCGCTCAATCGTCAATGCCTCAGGGACTCTTCCCGCGGTGTTTGCCGAGAGCTTTCAGGGGCGGGGCTTGCCGGTGCTCTTTCCTTTGATGGACTTTGAAGATGCCGGGGCGATTTCAACCGTTGATGTATGGGGCGGCTTTACCCACAAATTGCAGGACGCTTCCCGGCGTTATGGTTCTGAATCGATTCTGACCGGGCGTTTGTCCCGTGCTCTGTCACCGGACGCTCTGGCGCAAAACGAACGCTACAATGGTCGGTTGACGCTGATATTCCGGGGGATGAGTCAGTCTGTGGCGGTTAATGGCCTGGATGCTGTTGCGTTGACACAGCTGGCCGCTGATCTGGTAGGCACAACCTTGTCCCGGCACTATGCCATTAATGTCTCCGATGCCAGTGGCAAGACTCTGCTGGTGGTTGAGAATGTTGCCAGTCTGGACGATTATGCTGCCCTGAATAAATACCTTGAGCGGATAACCGCCATTCGTGATGTGTCTGTTCATCGGGTGGCAGGTTCAACGATTGAGTTGGAGCTGGTTATTGATGGCTCTGAAAGCCAGTTGGCCGATGCCCTGGCCCTGGGTCGAAACCTCCGGCCGGTTGCACCGGGTTCTGACTCTTCGGCAACTATGCGCTACAGTTGGTCCTACTGACAGGCTCCTGACTGTTTGCCGTCAGAGTTACGCTATGCGGTGGTCCATGTGATTAGTAGTGATAGTTCTTGCACAACCAGCTGGAGTTATTTGCGGTATCAAAGCAATACCGGGGATGCACAGGTTGTAGCTCCTGTAGCCAGAAATACTAAACCATTATCGTGTTTTAGCCGGTCACTTTGGTCTCTGGAAAATACCCCGACCTGCCCTGGCTTGAGCAATCGTTTTTCAGAGATTGGTGAACCGGTCAGAAGGTCGGTTTCCTTACCCGATTTGACCATTTGCCCCTGTGAAAATAATGAACCTTCCAAGTGTGGCAAAAAGAGGATGCCAGCGCTTTTGTCGCAGGGGGAGGCAAAGCAGTGGGGCAGGGAGTCTGAGTTAAATAGTGATGGAGGTCATGCTGCCGAATGTTTACTCACCGCTATCGAAAATAATGATAGTGAAGTGGTCCAATCCCTAATCCACGAGCCTCTTCTTGATTTTAATATGGAGGTAATCAGTAAAACTTCGCGTCGTTGGTGTACTCCTTTAATGCTGGCGATTGAAAGAAATTTTCTGGAGCTTGCCAGGATTATACTCAAGGTTGAGACGGTTGAGATTAACAGGGTTTTGGGTTCGAATGCTTTGCATGTGGCGGCACAAGAGGGTAATGCCGATGCTGTAGATCTGCTAGTGCGTTCAGGGGCAGACGTTAATGCCCGGGATGTGAATGGCTGGACAAGCCTGATGAAAGCCTGCAAGACAAAAAATGAGGATATTGTCAGATTGTTGCTTGATTATCAGGCAGATGTGACATTGGTTAATCTGTTCGAATTATCGGCCCTCAATATACTGGTTAATGATGATGGTGCTGAGAGACCCGATCTACTGGTGTTGCTGATTGAACATGGGGCTCCTGTTGATCAATGCGACATGAATGCCTGGTTTCCGCTGATAATAGCCATCAAGAATGGGTGCTTGCAGTATATTCGAGTTTTGCTGGGTGAAGGCTGGGAAAAAGCGACCTGTCAAAACGAAGGGCTGGTTTTTTTGTTTGCAGCTGTGTATGGGAATGAGTCCGTACTCAGGTATTTGTACGACAAAATGCCGAAGAACTTTTTGTCGTTTAAGGATGTCGATAAGTATTGCTCATTGCGAGGCATTGATGTTTCTCACTACAAGACGGTATTAACATTATTAAAAGAAAGGTATGGGGATCTTTTATCGCCTGAACTACCAGAAACTTTTTTTTCTCTGAAAAGCCAGTGTCGTCGAGTCATTCAACGACAGATGTTAGATAGAGGTTTTGATCAGCTTCCCCTGCCGGCAAATTTGAAAAACTATTGTGCTCAGACTCAATTACCCATCCTTGTGGATAACGAGGAAGAACTCCGGACCTTTTATAGATCTGAATATGAAACTGAAGATCGTGAAGATTGGTTCCTGACATGGGGCAGTCCATCTCCGGTTGATTCTGTGGATTGGTTTCATGAAGAATCCTGGGGTATATAACTATCGCCTTTGAAGTTACTACTTGCTTATAGCCCTGCCCAAGGCCGAGATAATTATGGTACTCTTGCACCACCTGCATAGAAACGACAAGGCCAGCAATCTTTGCCATGCCGGAGCAGCCGAAGAGAAAGACTGATACACTTTTGTTGTCCTGTTGTTGTCATACTCTTTCTCTGTTAACAAACAGCCCATA
>NZ_JBLYNS010000179.1:0-8321 GCF_049310205.1 Endozoicomonas sp. ALC013
TTGATCAAACGTCTGGTGCCGTGCTTGCCGCGCAGGCATTCGACAGCGACTCCCTGACCCTGCAGACCCTGAACCTGGTGTTCAATGCTCCATCGGCGGGCAACCTGGTGCTGCGGATCTCCGACACCACCGTCAACGGGAATAACCGGGATCTGGTTATCGACAATGTTACCCTGCAGGCCACCAGTGGTGATAACCCGGAGTTGGCTGCCGGTAACGTCGAAACCCTCCTGACCACCCTGAATGTCAGCGATAATGCCCGGACCGGCACTGTCGTTGGTCAGGTACAGGCCAGTGATACCGACGGTGATACGCTGACCTTCAGTTTGACCGACGATGCCGATGGCCTGTTTGCCATCAACTCCAGTACCGGGGAGATCAGTGTTGCAGGTATTCTTGACTATGATACGGCCAACAGCCATCAGCTGACTGTGCGAGTCACTGATCCAAGTGGAGCGTACAGTAATCAGCAGTATGTTGTGTCCGTCACTAACGCACCGGAACTGGAGCCAGGAAGGTCTTCTTCGCTGTCAGTAGCAGCCTTTGAATTCAATAATGTCGCCGGTGTTTATGATGACCTTACCGACCATAGCCATAATGTCTCTTTTGACTCTGCTGCCAGCTTTGAAAGTGAGTCAGTTAATCTCGGGGGGGGCGGTGGTTCGCTAGGGGCGATGACCCTGGGTGGAGATTTTACCATTGCATCAACCTTTAGCTATAGTCAGTTCGGCAACTGGGCTCGGGTTATTGACTTCGGTAATGGTCCCGGTGCAGATAATATTCTGATTGCCAGTCCCTCGCCAAACCGTATTGAGGCTCATGTTTTCCAGGGCGGCAGCATGGTAGGTAGCGTGGGATTTGATAACTTCTACGATTTAAACGAAGTTTTCCATATTGCCCTGACGGTTGAAGATAATGGTCATATGCGCCTGTACAAAAACGGTGTTGAAGTGGCTGATAACCCCAATGGCCAGACACCGAATGAGATATTACGCACCAGCAACAAGATTGGCTTGAGTAACTTTTCTCAGGATGCAGCTACGGATGGTCATATCTACGATCTGGTGGTACTCAATGAATCACTGACCGCAGATGGTATCGGTGAACTCTATCACCAGACACAGGCTGACCAGTTATCAGAGTTTATCGGCAATTATCAGGCATTGGACCCCACCCTGGAACATGAGCAGGTTCTCGCGGCAGGCCACAATAAACAGTATCAGGTAGATATTGCGGCCCATCCGGAAGGAGGCTATATCGCCACGTGGAAGTCCGGCTCAGGCAACTCTGATGATCAAGTAATGGCCCAGCGGTTCGACGCAGCAGGCAATTCTATGGGTAATGCCCATAAAGTGAATACCTGGAATCTTTCCCAGCCCTATGGTGATCTGTTTGAAAAACCTTCTGTTGCCGTACTGCCCTCAGGAGCCTATGCCGTCACTTACTTTTATGAAGATCCGGGCTTGATAACCAGCAGCCTGACGCACTTTTTCAGGGCGGATGGAAGCTGGATCACCAGACGACATACCGATCATCAACACTACGGAACGGAAGTTACGGCGCTGTCTGACAATCGTTATGCCGTTTCTACCGTGAATAGCGACTACCAGCTTAAAGTCATCATGTATGATGAGAATGCCCAGCATACAGGTGACATTTTTATTGCCAATGTGGATTCAGACTATTCCCATCCCAAGTTGGCCGCTCTGGACAATGGCAAATTCGCCGTTAACTGGCGCGCATCCAATGGCCCGGATGACGCGATAAATCTGCAAATTTTCAATGCCGACGGTAGCAGTGCTCATGGCCCGGTTGCTTTTGGTGGTCACCCGGCCTCCTGGGGTCACGATACACAAGTCATAGTGCTGGACAATGGCGGCCTGGCCACCACTTACCAGAGTGGCAACACCTGGTATATCCAGATGTGGAGCTCCAATGCTACGGCCGTGGGTTCCCCAATTGCGGTCAGTGATGCTGGCGTGGTTGCCCTGAACAATATGCAGCTGACCGCCGTAGGCAATGATATCCTGGCTACCTTCCTGGCGGATGATGCGGATGGTTACGGTGTTTACAGCAGACTGTTCAGCAGCAATGGTGTGCCATTAACAGACCCCATTGCGATTAACGATACCGTAACGGGCCATCAATATGAGCCTGCGGTGACCGTCCTGGCAGATGGTACGGTACAGATTGCCTGGATGAGCAACCAGAATGATGATGCGGATATCTACACCAAAAATCTGTCCCTGGGCCAGCAGATTGGTGAAAATGCCCAGCCCGGCACAATTGTTGGGCAGGTAGGGGCCAGCGATCCCGATGGCGATGCGTTCGTTTACAACCTGACCGACAGTGCCGATGGCCGATTTGCTATTGATCCCATTACCGGGGTCATCAGCGTCGCCGGTGCCCTTGATTACGAGACAGCCGCCAGCCATCAGTTGACGGTACGGGTGACTGACCAGACCGGTGGGTTTGAGGAGCAGTTGTTTGTGGTTTCCCTGGTGAATGACCAGAATGTTGCCCCGGTATTACTGCAGCAGGATACGTACTACTCGGCAGTGGCTGCCTTTGATTTTGCCGATGGTTCAGGCCAGGTATCGGAAGACCTGACGGAGAATAATCTGGACGTGACCTTTAACAGTGGCATCACTCATTCCAACGATGGTGTCAGGCTGAACAGTGTCGGTGGCTCCCTGGGAACCATGGCACTGTCCGGTGATATGACCATCGCTTCGACATTCACCTATCACAGTCACAGTAACTGGGCAAGGATTGTTGATTTTGGTAATGGCCCCAACGCCGATAATATTGTGATTGCCAGCTCTTCAGAAGGTCGAATTGACGTGGAAGTTTTCCACGGCAATAACAAGGTCGGTTATTTGGCGTTTGATAACTTCTATACCCTTGGAGAAACCTTCCACGTGGCCGTGACGATTGATGCCGATGGCCATATGCACCTGTATAAAAATGGTGTTGAAGTGGCGGACAATCCAAATGGCCAGGGGCCTAACGGGGTGTCATTGACCAGTAACCTGGTGGGACAGAATAACTGGGGCATGGCCGCCACAGACGGTAGCGTCAAGGATCTGATCATTGTTGATCACTTTCTGGATGCCGACCACATCAGCGATCTTTACTCGCTGACAAACTCAGGACAAATAGAAGTATTTTTAAATCCTCTACACATTACTGAGGACGCTGCGATCGGTACTGAGGTAGGTCAGGTGCAGGCCGAAGATCCGGAAGGTAATACGCTGAGCTTCAGCCTGACCGATGATGCCGGTGGTCTGTTCACCATTGATGCTGGTACCGGGGTTATTCGCCTCGCCGGTGACCTGAATCACACCTTAGCCAGCAGCCACCAGGTAACCGTCCGGGTTACCGATCATCCCGATGGAGCATTCCATGAGAAGCAGTATGAGATCTCAGTTGCTGACCACAATTATGCACCGCAATTTTTGCCGGAGGGGGGCTCAGGTGCACTGGTTGCCTATGATTTTGCCCAGGGTTCGGGGGAGGTGGCTGAAGACCTCACTTACCACAATCGGGATCTGACCTTTAACAGTGGCATCAGCCGCTCTGATGATGGTGTCGCGCTCAACAGCGTTGGCGGCTCTCTGGAGGCAATGACCTTGCGGGGCGATATCACCATTGCCTCCACCTTCACCTACCACAGCCACAGCAACTGGGCACGGCTGGTTGATTTCGGTAATGGTGCCGGTACCGACAATATTCTGATCGCCAGCCCGTCAGAAGGGCGAATACAGGCGCAGATCTTCCATGGCAACCAAGTTGTGGGTTCCGTAGCTTTTGATAATTTCTACACGCTGGGGGAAACTTTCCATCTGGCCCTGACAGTTGACGACGATGGTCATATACACCTCTATAAAAACGGTGTTCAGGTAGCGGATAACCCCAATGGCCAGGGGCCATCCGGAGTAGAACTGACCAGTAACCTGGTGGGTCAAAGTAACTGGTCCCAGGATGCCGCAACGGATGGCACGGTGAAAGATCTGGTTGTGTTCGACCGGTCCCTGGACCCGGACAGTATCAGCGCCTTATACCAGCAAACGCAGATCGGTGAAGTAGAAGCATTCCTGAGCGTTCCCCTTGATACCATTGCCGAAAGCGCCCTTCCCGGTACGGTGGTCGGTCGGGCTCTGGTAAGTGACGTGGATGGTGACAACCTGACCTTCAGCCTGACTGATGATGCCGGTGGTTTGTTTGCCATTGATGCCGCTACCGGAGAGATCACAGTGGCCAACACCCTGGACTACGATTCGGCCTCCAGCCATCAGTTGACCGTACGGGTTGCCGATCCATCCGGTGCCTTCAGCGAGCAGACCTATGTGGTCGCCCTGGCTGCTGCACCGGAGCTGTTGCCGGAGCGGGGTTCTGATGCCCTGGTCGCTTTTGACTTTGCCAACGGTTCCGGCGAAGTTGCTGAAGACCTGACCGACCATAATCAGGATCTCACCTTCAACAGCGGCATTACCCGCTCTGACGATGGGGTCAGGCTCAACAGTGTCGGTGGCTCATTGGGAGACATAACGCTGAGCGGTGATATGACCATTGCGTCCACCTTTACTTACCACAGCCACTCTCCTTGGGCACGGTTGGTTGACCTGGGCAATGGCGCTGGCACCGATAATATTTTGATCGCCAGCCCATCGGAAGGACGAATAGAGGTTCAGATTTTTCACGGTAACAACATTGTCGGCTCAGTGGCTTATGATAATTTCTACACTCTGGATGAAACTTTCCATCTGGCCTTGACGGTGGATGCTGATGGCCATATGCATCTGTACAAGAATGGCGTTGAAGTGGCTGACAATCCCAATGGTCAGGGGCCTGCGGGGGTGACACTGAACAGCAGCCTGGTGGGTCAAAGCAACTGGCCTCAGGACGCGGCTACGGACGGTACCGTGAAAGATCTGATTATCCTGGATCGGTCACTGGACCCGGGCAGCATCAGTGATCTCTACGGTCAGACGCAATCCGGTCATATTGAAGTATTTCTGGCCTCTGCGGATATTGTTGAGAGTGCCCTGCCAGGAGACGTCGTTGGCCAAATGCAGGCCAGCGACCCAGCCGGTGAGGAGCTAACCTTCAGCCTGGCCAATAATGCCGGTGGCCTATTCACCATTGATGCCGCTACCGGGGAGATCAGTCTTGCCGGAACTCTCGATTATGAGACGGCCACCAGTCACCAGTTGACCGTCAGGGCTACAAACTCATCCGGCGGATTCATTGAACAGCCTTATGTTGTGTCCGTGACAGATGCCGCAGAATTACTACCGGTGCATGAAGCAAATGATGCATTGGCCGCCTTTGACTTTACCACCGGTTCCGGTGACAAGGCGGAAAGTCTTACCAGCAATGGTCAGGTTCTGACCTTCTACAGTGCCCTTACCCATTTCAATGATAATGGCGTCAGCCTCAACGGTGCCGGTGGCTACCTGGGAACCATGGCCCCGTCCGGTGATATAACCATTGCTTCGACCTTTACCTATGACAGTCACACTAACTGGGCCAGGATCATTGATTTTGGTAATGGCCCCGGCACCGATAATATCCTGATTGCCAGCCCTACAGAAGGTCGCATCGAGGCACAAATTTTCCACGGCAACACCATGGTCGGGTCTGTGGCGTTTGATAACTTCTATACCCTTGGAGAAACTTTCCACATGGCCCTGACGGTTGATGCCGATGGCCACATGCACCTGTATAAAAATGGCGTTGAAGTGGCGGACAATCCAAATGGCCAGGGGCCTTCCGGGGTGTCCCTGACCAGTAACCTGGTGGGACAGAGTAACTGGTCCCAGGATGCTGCCACCGATGGTACCATGACAGATCTGGTGGTTCTGGACAGATCTCTGGATCCCGACAGCATCAGTGACCTCTACGATCAGGCCCAGTCCGGTGATATTGAGTCATTTTTAACCTCTCTGGAGATGATCGGTACCGAAAGTGCGGATATCATCAAAGCGGACAGTGGCAGCAACACTCTGCTGGGTGAAGCGGGTGACGACATTCTCTTTGGTGGAGCCGGTAATGACACGCTAACCGGGGGTACGGGTTCTGATACCTTTACCTGGGAAGCACCTGACCTTGGTACAGCTGCGGCACCCGCAGAAGATGTCATCACTGACTTCCATCTGGGGCAGGGGGGTGATGTTATTCACCTGGACGATATCCTGCCCAGTGATCACGGGGATCTGGATCAGTATCTGGCCCTGAATTTTGACAACGGCGATACCACGCTTGAAATAACACCACAGGTGGGCGGAGATATCACTCAGAAGATCAGGCTGGAAGGGGTTGACATGTCCGTGCTGGGCAACACCGATGCCGAGATTATCAACAATCTGATTAATAACGGTAATCTCAGCCTGGATTGAGTTTTGTCCTTTTGCTGATAGAAATATATTCAAAGGTCTCAGGCGTTTGCACCATCCCGGCTCCAGCCGGGTTCAAATCCACATACGCTACGCAGGTAAGTAGAGCAGCTTCGTTTATTCTTGCCACTAGCTTAATTTGCTTATTAACCGCTGGATACTGCCATCGGCGCTAAAATATTTTAATCTTCAGGGGCAGCTGTCAAAGCACTTTCAACATTACTAATAGCCATAACAAATAATGAGGCATGGTTAAAATAATTATTGAACAGAGTATTTATGGATGAAACTTATATGATCAGAAAAAGTCTTAAACTGGAATTCAATAGTTTAATAATTCAATGGAACGCTCTGTTAAATTAACTCAATTCAATGTTGCTTTTGCCGGGTTTTATTCAAGCTCACAAGAACAACAGCACCAAACTATGAGAAATGAACAGCAGCCGACGTACCAAGGCATATCTGTTCAGGCACTGGACGATCCTTTTCGTATTTACCATAGTCAATCAGACAGACACAACAACAGTCCTGGTCCTTTTAGTTCATTGAATGAATACAATATTGCATCTCTGACCAGTAGCGATCAGGAAGCCCCTGATGAAATTAATATTTCTGGGATACTACTGCCAAGGCTGGATGAATATTCATCTTATCATTCTGACACTACCCTCTTGGATGATTCACTATCATCAATACCAGACATCCGCTTTCTTCAGAATGAATACCTAGTGGAGAACGAGCCTGAGGTCAACGAGCCAATACCAGAGTGGGACCCGGATTGTCTGTTGGCTAATCTTCATGCAATACTCTCTAATCAACAACATTCAAGGCCAGTTGGGGGAGCTAGCTGGCAAAACCACAACCAAACGACAAGTGATCATCAAACGCGGCAGGCAGAAGAAGTACTTAATGGCAACACTTCAGCAGTTGAGTACCAAAAGTGCTATCAGAATCATTCCGATCACCTAGAGCACCAAAGGGTATACCAAAGGAAGCGTTACCGGAATGATCCCGATTACGTAGAGCGCCACAAGACATACCAAAGGAAGCGATACCAGAATGATCCTGATTCGGCAAAGAGACGAAGGGAGCGCTATAAGAATGATCCCGCTTTCGCAGAGCGCGAGAGGGAGCGACAAAGGGAGCGTCTCAAAGATCCTGCCTGGCGGGAGAGCAAAAAGATACGCCAAAGGGAACTTCGCAAAAATCCTGCTTACGTAGAGCGTGAAAAACAGCGCCGAAATGAGTTGCACAAAGATCCCGCATACGCTGAACGCAGAAGAAGGCGGCTCATCGAGCGCCGCAAAGATCCCGCTTACGTTCAGCGCCAGAGAGAGTACCATAGGGAATACCGGAAGAAGCGCCGTTTGAGAGTTTTGCAAAGACAATTTCTCGGGCAAAAACTATGAGCATCGCAGGCAGTGGGTGGTTGATCGATTGAAAGCGCTTTCTGGTATTTTTGTCCTGAAAGTCTGTGCTTATGCGGTTATGTCGAATCATTATCATGTGGTGCTCCATATCAATAATCAGCAAGCCAAAGAATGTGACACCAAAGAAGTCTTACAACGCTGGACGCAGCTTTTTTCTGGCCCGCACCTGGTTCAGCGTTATCTTGCCGACGATCAGCTGGGCAAAGCAGAGCTGCTGCGTGTCGAAGAATGTGCCCAGAAGTACCGAGGTCGTTTAATGGATATCAGCTGGTTCATGCGCTGCCTTAACGAATACTTAGCCCGGCTGGCCAATAAAGAGGATGAGTGCAAAGGGCGCTTTTGGGAAGGTCGTTACAAAAGTCAGGCCCTGTTAGATGAGGCAGCATTGCTGACTTGCATGGCCTATGTCGACTTAAACCCCATCCGGGCAAAAATTGCTGCAACGCTGGAAACCTCAGAACATACCTCTATTAAAGAGCGCATTGAGACACAC
>NZ_JBLYNS010000180.1:0-8277 GCF_049310205.1 Endozoicomonas sp. ALC013
GGGCAGGTTCCACAAGGCCATCTACCGGATGCGCTTGAACAGCAGGTCCCAAACCCCGTGCCCTAATCGATGACCACGCTTTTCAAACTTGGTGAGCGGACGAAAATCCGGTCTTGGCGAATAACCGTTTTCTGCGGCCATGTTCTCGAAGCCTTCTGCTGAGTTCATCACTTCCAGCATCTGTTCGGCATAATTTTCCCAGTCAGTGGCCAGGTGAATAATGCCACCGATGTCCAGCTTGGGACGAATAGACTCAATAAAAGCCGGTTGAATCAGGCGGCGTTTGTGGTGGCGTTTCTTGTGCCATGGGTCCGGGAAGTAAATCTGTACCCGTGACAGGCTACCATCGGGTACGCACTGCTTCAGCACTTCAACTGCATCGTCGCAATAGGTTCTCAGGTTGTGGATGCCTGCCAGACGGGCTTCATTAAGCAGGCTGCCGACACCCGGGCGGTGTACTTCAATACCAATAAACTGCTTATCGCTCTCCTGTGTCGCCATGGTGACCAGGGAATGTCCCATGCCATAGCCAATTTCCAGAACCCGGGGTGCTGCATCCGTAAAGGCATTCAGGAAACCCTCTGTGCCTTGCACCAGAGTCAGTCCCCAGTCCTGCCAGCACTCATCCCAGCCCCTTTGCTGGCCCGTGGTCATGCGGCCAGCGCGGAGCACAAAACTCTTGATTTGACGTTTGTGGAGCGTTTCCTGTTGTGGCTCATCAGCCTCATCGGCCGGTTTTACAGTATCGTTCATGGAGATCTGAGTTGGTAGAAAATGATCGGCGTAAGATACTGCTCGGGGCGTAAAATGCAAATTTTAGAGGCTGTCTATTCTCAGCAGCCTCTTAGATGCGGGAATAATCTCTGGCGGCAAAAAAGGCCAGTATCAACCAGCCAATGATGAATGAAACACCTCCAAGCGGTGTAATCATCCCCAGCCAGCGGATGCCGCTCAAACTCAAGAGATAGAGGCTCCCTGAAAACAGCACAATGCCCACAGCAAAGAGGCCAGCGCTCCACTTCAGCTTTGTTGAGTCCGGGTAATTTGTTCCCAGCAAGGCCACAAACACCAGTGCCAGGCTATGGTAGAACTGATAGTCTGCGGCGGTCTGAAAAGTGTCCATTGCCCGCTCAGAGAGAACGCCCTCCAGCGCATGAGCGCCAAAGGCGCTCAGTGCCACGGCAGTCATACCGCTGATGGCACCAACCAACAGGGCATTCATGACTTGTGCATCCCCGGCAGATGGGTTGCACTGTCCGCCGCTAACAACAGGCCTTCCTGGAAATAGTGTGAGCTGGTTTCAAACTCATCAAGGTGTGCCAGCAGATGACCCAGTTCGTTATACACATCAACACTTTTCCGGAGCCTGAGGCTGGCTTCAAGATACTCCCGGGCTTTACCCCAGAGTTCATTGCGCAGTGCCAGGCGACCAAGCGCCAGTAACAGTTCGGGGTCATTGGTCCGCTGGTTGAGCAGCGATTCTGCAAACAGCAGTTGCTTTTTCAGGTCTTTGCCCGGCGTTTTGCCATAAAGGCGGATCAATGGCTCGCTGTAGCAGTGATGAAGATTTTCCCGCAGCAGCAGTTCGGTTTTTTCCCCAGCACCCAGTCGAACCAGACAGTCACAGTAGCGATAGAGGATGGCCGGATCCTTCCTCTGACTGTGGCTCAGGCCGGACCAGATATCATCCGCCGGTTTGGTTTTCTCTTCGCTGGAGACGCGGTTTCGGCCGTAGTTATAAGCCTGTTCGAACAGCGCTTTGAATGCCAGTTGTTCCAGCTGGTGATATTCGTCGTCCTTAATCACTTTTTGCTTGCGCAGCCTGGGCAGCAGTTTTTCCAGTGATTGCCAGTCATTCAGGCGGATATAGACCTGCTTGAGCATTTTCAGAATGTAGCCATGACGTGGATACTTCTTGTGCAGATGGGTCAATGTGGCCAGCGCCTGTTCCAGGTGGTTACTGGCCAGTTGCAGTTGTGCCTGGGTGATACCAATCGCCATTTCTGCACCCGGTGCCTTGCTGTCCGCCTGTCTTAGCCAGTTGGCGCTGGCTTCATGATTTCCTGCTTCATGGGCCGCCCTGGCGGCGGCCAGATAGTTGATTAACGGTGATTCACTGTTTTTCGCCGCCTGCCCAAGGAGCCGCTCCGCCTTTCGCCAGTGCCCTTTGGTAAACTCAGCCAGACCCCGATCAAACAGTTTTCTGGCCCTGGCTTTGCGGGCACCCGTTGACAGTGGGTAGATAACACTGAATGTGCCCAGCAGTAACCGACCCATAATCACCGCCAGCCAGACCAGGCCAAGGGAAATGACAACCAGCAGCAGCAAACCCCAGAGACTGCTTTCAAAGGTCATCTCATCGTAAGCAATCAGCACATAACCATGGTCGTTGACCATGATATTGGCCAGTAAGAAACAGGCAGAAACAATGGTCAGGAACAGTGCAAACCCTTTCATGAAAGTTGCACTCCCTGTTCATCAGGCTGATCCGGCTCTATCAATGGCGGACTGCTTTTCCCTTCATCGCCATCGGGTGATGCTGGTGTTGTCTGGTTTTCTTCCGGCTCGATGGTTGAATCATCGTCTGCAGGTGTGAGAGTTGAGCTGGACTGGTGCTCTTTCAGTGCCTCCAGAGAACGATGAATAGTGGGCATATCGGGGGTAATGGAGAGTCCTTCCAGTTCAGTAAGCTCTTTAGCCAGCTGATTGCTGACATCACCACCGAGCATAAAATAGCGACTCAGCCAGTCGCTGGTTTGTTTGAGACTGTTTTGATAAATCGTCTGTTGTCCGGTAATCAGCGCGAGTTTACTCTGTTCGATCAACATCAGCATCTTCTGACGGATTAACTGCTCCTGTTCCGGTGTCAGCAATACTTCAATGGGTTGCTCTCGCTGGGTATTAATACGGAACAGTCTGGTGAAACGGTGCCAGGTGTCCAGCACTATGGCCTTGATGGTTTCCTGCCAGGTTCTGTCCGCTGGTGGGTTAGTTTCATCAGTGACCATTGATCCGGGGTCCGGGGCACTGGCCACATCGGCAATATGGCCATCATCCAGGATCACAAGACCGGGGATCAAATCTGCAATGGCTTGCAGTCGCAGCCAGATACCTTCCTGATCCAGCAGGGTGGTCGCTTTCAGAACCGCTATATCTTCTGCCAGGGCCTCTCTGACCGGAAAGAGAGTGTAGTCATCCAGTTGCCCCAGTATCTGCCCGGCACTGGCCATCAGTTCAAGGGCCCCGGTAACATCATTGACCGTCAGCAGTCGCTGATTGGCGAGGCGCAGCAGGTATTCGACTTCGGCAATACGCCATTGGTTGCGTGTGGAACCTTCAAGTTCCCGGACTTTGCTGGACAGGGTATCAACCCGGGATAAAAGTCTGTCTTCCCGCTGTTGCAGGGCTTGCAACTGTTCTTCGTGTCTTTCTATATCGGTGGCGGTGTTTTGTGCCACCGTAGTCAGCCTGGCCTGTTGTCGTGCAATCTGTGTCTGCAGATGATCCATGCCATCAAGCAGAACCGGCTGGTTCTGTTCCAGTGGCATGGCCCGCCAGCCGATGTAGCCACTGAGGCCAAGGGCGCAGGCGGACAATAACAGGGCAAAGCCTGCCAGACCTTTACCTGAACCTTTGCTTTGGTGTTTTTTGGCGGCTTGCTGTTCTGAATGGGACTCTTTCGCTGAATAGATGTCGGTTTTCTGCTGAACATCTTCAGGGGTATTGTCTGGTAAACGGTCTGTGTTCTGGTCTGTATCGCTCACGCTTGGGCCTTCCGATTGTTCGAGAGGATAGTCTCCCTTGTTTTTCTATCTCTTGCCCGGGCACTTCTTTCAAGGTTCCCGCTCATTTTTCACAAGAGGCAGATTTGGGCCAATGCTTGCAACATCATCTCGTTGCTGGCGCCACCAGTATTGGTTACCTGTTGAAAACCCAGGCTATGGGCCTCCCTGGCAACCCGTTCACTGGGAACAAGCAGCCGGTAGTCAGCTCGATAGGGCATGGGTAAATAGTACCCAAGGTTTGTCAGGGTTTCGCCACTACCGCAGAGAATGACATTGATTGAATGGCTTTCCAACTTTTTTACCACTGCATTGCGTTCATAGGTGGGGCAGGAACGCTGGTAAACGTCCAGTGTGTGGACCGTGGCACCGGCATTAGTGAGCTGCTCTTTCAGCATCTCCCGTCCCCCCACGCCCTTGATAATCAGGACCTTCTTATTCTGAACATGGTGAAATGTATCCAGGGTAAGAAGGGCCTCACTGTCTACGCCGGTGTCTGAATAGTCAGCCCTGATCGCAAACTGCTCAAGTTCAGCTGCTGTGCTGCTGCCAATGGCAAACCACTGGCAGTGAATTGGTAGCTGTGGCCAGTACCGTTCGATCAGCTCTACGCCCAGGCGGGCGGCCGGACGACTGGTGACAATAATATGGTCAAACTGGTCGAGCATCAGCAGGCAGTCTGTCATTGCCTGTGTTTCTGCCAGCGCATCAATAGCAAGCATGGGTACGGGCCAGGCCTGGCCACCAGTTTTCTTGATGGCATCTGCCAAAGCCTGTGCCTGAGGCTCAGGGCGGGTTACCAATGCGCGAATATGAGACAGTTTCATTATGCAGTTGAACTAATTCTTTATCCAATAAGTCAGAGTTGGTGCTACTCAGACGTCAAGTGCAATCAACCAGACAGAGAATATTATTCATGGAAACAAATGTGCAAGTAACGAATGCAAACACTCGAGTCGAATCGAATTTTACACCAACATCCATCACTGAAATAGTTTTATTAAACGGGCATAGGCTGAGTCACACGGATACAGTTAAAAGTCGAATGTCTGATAATTGTCCAATCTGTCAAGAGGCACTATTCTCGGAAGAAAAAGGCATTATAGAAAGACCTTGCCATCATTTTGAACACCAGGAATGTCTTATCAGGAAAATGACCGCCGACAATCAAGCTACAGCTATAACAATATGTGCTACCTGCAGAAGTGAAAAGCCGCACGATAAAAAAAATATCTTTTATAACAACGGCAATGAATGGTTGGAAAAAGCTGAGCAAAAATGCAAGAGAAAAGATTGCTTATATGTCCACAAAGGAAATGACAAAGCAGTGGTGCCTGATTGTCCATATCCATATTCAATGTTTCCGGACCATGGAAGTGCGAGTGGCTTCCTTCATCAATACGGCAAATTAGTAGACGAACTTATTGTAACGCAACTGGGCTACTCCGGTATTAAAGCCTCTGGATTGCGTGTGGAAAATATAACTGAGGAACAAAAGAATAAAATGGAAAGAAAGTATGGCAAAGAAAATGATTTGAAGAACCTGGTTGAGCAATTTGATGAAAACCACTGGAGAGCAGAAGAGTGTATAACCACCCTGGAACGAACATTTAATCAGGGTTATGAGCATACCATTGACAATACAAAGTCTGTCAGACGTAAAATAAGCTCAGAAAATATGACGGATGAAAGTGAAAATACTATTAGAGATAGAATCCAGGACGCCAAACAAGCCTTATCAAATACGGCGGTCAGTAAATCCCTTATTGATTTGCGCGCTGCGCTTGAGAATGACAGAGAGCAGTCCGGGGGGTGGGGGGTACCTGAAATCACATCAATGATTTCACTGTCAAATCCAAATCCTCATGAGCTGATTCCTGGTTTGGCAGAGTCAACGGATATGGATTTCTCCCTGGTCAGAAACTTTTTTATAGATGGGGTGAATCATCCATTCGAAGTTCGATTGGACTCAAAGATCCTGAATGAATCCAAATCAGTGAATGAGGCTGTTTCAAATATTATTAACTGTGTTCGGTGTGAGCTTGTGATGAGTAAACTCATGAAGAACTATCCGGCCTATTTTGATGATAAAACCAAAGTGTATTTAAAAACGCCATTTGATTACTGGGGTGATAAAATTGAGATTGTTTGCAGGTATAGTAAAGAACAGGCTTATGCCATCAAGTTGAGTGAAGTATTTGATTTTGAAAAAAAGGCATTTAACTTCACAGTATTCTTGGATGCCGTGGATAAATTCAAGAGCTATGGTATTAATCGCCATGATCTCAGGAATGGTCCAAAGCTTCCGGCAAGCCACAGGCCAATGGGTCGGTGCGGTATGGAACGCTCAAACATACCCCGTCAGAGTGGACTTTTTGGTGGTGATTCTGGAGGTTTGGCATCTGAAAGCCCGTCAGTATCAAGGAGCTTCTTTGATGCACCCAGTGGGTTTGGGAATTTTGGATCTGCGGCACAACAATCAGTACCCCCGTCAAGACCAATGGGCTTATTTGGTACACTCAGTGGGTTGACGTTTGGTCCACTTGGCGGGTCGAAAAATGCAGGGTTTGGATCAGAGCCCTCGTCAGGATCCACGAGCTTGTTTGCTCCACCCGGCGGGTCGAAAAAGGTTGGGTTTGGATCAGAGCCCTCGTCAGGATCCACGAGCTTGTTTGTTCCACTCGGCGGGTCGAAAAAGGTCGGGTTTGGATCAGAGCCCTCGTCAGGATCCACGAGCTTGTTTGGTTCACCCGGCGGGTCGAAAAAGGTTGGGTTTGGATCAGAGCCCTCGTCAGGATCCACGAGCTTGTTTGGTACCCCCGGTGGGTCGAAAAAGGTTGGGTTTGGATCAGAGCCCTCGTCAGGATCCACGAGCTTGTTTGGTTCACCCGGCGGGTCAAAAAATGTTGGATCTGCGGCACAACAATCAGAGCCCCCGTCAGGATCCACGGGCTTATTTGGTTCACTCGGCAGGTCGGAAAATGTTGGATCTGCGTCACAACAATCAGTGCCCCCGTCAGGATCCACGGGCCTATTTGGTACACTCGGCAGGTCGGAAAATGTTGGATCTGCGGCACAACAATCAGTGCCACCGTCAGGATCCACGGGCTTATTTGGTGCACTCAGTGGGGGGGGGAATTTTGGATTGATGGAGGCACCACAAGTGCCATCCAGTAACGGATTTGTACAAATACCCGTTGGTGGTGAGCCCGGATTTACTGGCTCGGATCCCGCAACAGCATTGACATTTCTTTCTTCTCAGGAAGAAGAGTTTATTGATTTTGACGATATTCTTTAGGTTTTAATCAAGAGTAGTTTACACCACACCAGATCAACACCAACGCCGTCGGAAGGCGGCTTTACCTGCCATCCGCAGAGTTCAATCCAGCAAGGATTTTATCCGCCCCCTGTTTCAGCAGCGATTCAGCCACCTGAATACCCGCAGATTCATAATCTTCAGCGGTACAGGTCACTTCACTGCGATAAATGGTCTGGCCATCAGGGCTGCCGACCAGGCCTCTGAGAAATAGCCGGTCTCCGTCCAGTTCTGCAAATCCACCAATCGGGACCTGACAACCACCATTCAGTCGTCTGTTCATGGCCCGTTCAGCGCCCACCCGGATTGCCGTGTGCTCGTCGTGCAAAGGGGCAATCAGTTGTCTGGTTTGCTCGTCATCCTGGCGTAACTCAATACCGACGGCACCCTGTCCGGCCGCGGGCAGGCTCACAGTGGTATCCAGGTAACTGCGAATGCGGTCAGCCATCGCCAGTCGAATCAATCCTGCGGCTGCCAGGATGATAGCGTCATATTGGCCGTCATCCAGTTTGGCCAGACGGGTATTCACATTACCCCGCAGAAACTGAATGGTCAGATCAGGACGGGCAGCCAGTATCTGACACTGGCGGCGCAGGCTTGATGTGCCAACAACGGCACCCGGTGGGAGTGCATCCAGAGAAGCATAGTGATTGGAGACAAAGGCATCCCGTGGGTCTTCCCGTGGGCAGATAACCCCAAGGCCAAGCCCTTCGGGAAACTCCATGGGGACATCCTTCATGGAATGCACCGCAATATCGGCGCGACCTTCCAACAGCGCATTTTCCAGCTCTTTGACAAACAGCCCCTTGCCACCAATTTTCGCCAGTGGAGCGTCCAGAATGCGGTCGCCCTTGCTGGTCATTTTGACCAGTTCGACCCGGATATCCGGATGATGGTGTTCCAGCTGCTGTTTGACATATTCCGCCTGCCACAGGGCAAGGGCGCTTTTACGGGTGGCGATACGAACGGTTTTCACAGGATTGATGGCTTCTATTGTTCAAATTAAGGAACAGTCCCTGCATTAACTTCCCGATTTAGAAGGTGATCTCCGTTCATCCTGAGCGGAGTCGAAGGGTGACAGGCACAATGCGTGAACACGGAGCCCACGCCCTTCGACAGGCTCAGGACGAACGAAGTTTAGAGCCTAAGAAACAAGGAGGTTATTTAAGGACTGGGAGG
>NZ_JBLYNS010000181.1:0-7956 GCF_049310205.1 Endozoicomonas sp. ALC013
GCTGCTGACCGGTTTTGATGCGCCCAGCTGTACGTATCTTTACATTGATAAATCCATGCAGGATCACGGTCTGTTTCAGGCGATCTGCCGGGTGAACCGGCTGGATACGGAAGATAAGATCAACGGCTATATCATCGATTACAAAGACCTGTTCAACAAGGTGGGCAAGGCGGTTGCCGTTTATACCAGTGAGCTGGATTACGACGACTTCAAGGAAGAGGATTGTGAGATTCTGCTGAAGCAGCGGCTGGAAGAAGGTCGGGAGCGGCTGGACAATGCCCTGGATGCCATCGAGATGCTGTGTGAGCCGGTGCCACCGCCCAGGGGGGATCTGGAGTTTATCCATTACTTCTGTGGTAATAGCGAGATGGCGGCAGACCTAAAGGCAAAAGAACCTTTGCGGGCTGCGCTCTATAAATCGACGGTGGCGCTGATCCGGGCTTATGCCAATATTGCCGATGAACTGATAGCTGCGGGTTATACCGCTGAGCGGATTGAGCATATCAAAGAGCGGCTGGATTTTTATGTGAAGCTGCGGGAGCTGATTCGCCGTTCCAGCAATGAGGTGATTGACCTTAAGGCCTATGAAGCGGATATGCGTCACCTGATTGATACTTATATTCAGGCGGATGATTCGGTGGAGATTTCCCCGTTCAAGGATACGCCGCTGATTGACGTGATTGTGCGAAGTGGTATGGCCGAGGCGATCCGGACAGAACTGGGACGGATGAAAGGCAATCAGCGGGCGGTGTCGGAAGCTATTGAGAATAACGTGCGCAGCCGCATTATCGAGAGCCAGCTGAATGACCCGGCCTATTTTGACAAGATGTCTACACTGCTTGATGAGCTGATTCGCCAGCGCAAGCAGAATGCCATTGAATACGAAAAGTATCTGCAGGAAATTGCCGAGCTGGCGAACAAAGTCGTGACCGGGCAAAAGGATGATATGCCTGCGGCGTTGGATACTCCGGCGAAGCGTATGCTCTACAATAACCTGGGTGAAGATGAGGCGTTGGTGTTACAGGTCGATGCCGCCGTTAGAGCCAATCTGATGGATGACTGGCGTGGGAATGAGGCCAAGGAGAGCTATATACTCAATGCGCTCTATGAGATTCTGCAAGATGAGGATGAAACGTTTCGTGTGTTCAATCTTATCTCTAATCAGCCAGAGTATTTATGAGGAGCCTGAATGCCCGAAATGACGTTAGGGGGTATTGATATTGAGGTGGTGCAAAAGAATATCAAGAATGTTCACCTGAGCGTTCTGCCACCGGAAGGTCAGGTTCGGGTTTCTGCACCGCTGCATATCGATCAGGCGACCTTGCGGGCCTATATCATCACCAAACTGCCCTGGATCAGAAAGCAGCAGCAGAAACTGCAAGCCCAGGTGCGGGAAACGCCACGGGATATGGTGGGTGGTGAAAGCCATTATTTTAACGGGCAACGTTATCTATTAGAGATTGTCGAACGCGATTCGCCGCCGGGGGTGGATCTAGGCCACCATACGATCACGCTGTCTGTGCGCCCCGGCACAGACCCGGATAAGCGACTGGCGATTTTGCGGGAATGGTACCGGGCAAAGCTGAAGGAGCGGCTGCCGCCGATTATTGAACACTACGAAAAACTGATGGGTGTGAAGGTTGCCGAGTTTGGGGTTAAGCAGATGAAAACCAAATGGGGTACCTGTAACCCTGCTGCGGGCCGGATTTGGGTGAATCTGGAATTGGCGAAAAAACCGGCATCGTGTCTGGAATATATTGTGGTGCATGAGATGGTGCATTTGCTGGAGCCTTCCCACAACAAGCGGTTTAAATCGTTGATGGAGCAATATATGCCGAACTGGCGGGGTTGTCGGGATGAGTTGAATAGTTTGCCGGTGCGGTATGAGGATTGGGGGTATTGATGTCTCTGGCCTGTTATGTCATGGCCGGTAGAAGTCTTGTTTATTATGTCGAAAATTGAAAATCCGGTGCCCCGCGCGATACCTTCCAAAGTAAATTAAAGCAGGTTTGGAGATATGGCGCTGATGTTAAAAAAACGGAAGATCATACTCGTATTATTAAAACCCTTGAAAATATCTGTAACTGGATAAAGGTGCAGCGTTAATGAATCTCTATAGCTGGCTGGATGCCGAACGACTGCTGGCATCCAATACTCAGAATTTTACCTATTTCCCAGAGGGTATCGCGGATATCCGCGCTTACAGTGAAGCGATTGAAATAGACCTTGTCGGTGATAATCAAACCATTGCCCTTGATTTTATAAAAAACGTATTTGGCAATAACTGGCAGGCTGATGAACATAAGATAGAGCTGGCTTATGGCCCACAAAGCTCGATGGATGTTGAAATCATCACGCAGTGTGAAGAACAGGGCGAACGTCACCCAAGACCGCTTTGGAAAGATCTTGGTTATGAGGCCGCAACACAAGTACTGCCCAAAACCCCTGAACCTTTCGAGGGTCAGTGCAAAGTCGCAGCCTTTCACTCCTTTAAAGGCGGCGTGGGCCGTACCACTTCCTTGTTGACATGGTTCAAGGCGCTTCAGGTGAATTTCCACCGTGACAGCAAGCATAAGAGATTAAAAGTATTGCTTGTCGATGCTGATCTTGAGGCACCGGGGCTGACGTATTTGTTCAAGGACAGCGATAAGCCGGATGTTTCATGGATTCAATTTTTGGAAGCCAGTCACTATCCGGCGGTTGATGAGTCAGAAATGGTAGCCTCCTTCGCTAAAGAGCTTGATCGCTACACGAAAAGCGAAGCCGGGTTTGAGTACTGCTTGCTTCCTGCGTTTTCGAGCACCAGTGAATCGGGCATGGCTCAACTAATGAACATTTCTGTACGACCAGAACACCTGGCCCGATCTTATGAACAACCCTGGCGTTGTACCGATATGCTGCAAAAGCTGGGTAACTCCAGGCAGATATCATCCTGATTGACCTGAGAGCCGGACTCAGTGAACTTTCCAGCCCGCTGCTGTTTGACCCAAGAGTTGAACGTTTCGTGGTGACTACGCTGGCTGAGCAAGCGATTATGGGTACGGAATTTATTTTGAATCGCCTGACTTCCCTGGCGAATAATCAAGAGTGGCAAAAACAGTTTGGTGAAAAGACCTTAGACCCTCGCGTCATCACAACCTTTATCAATGAAGAGTTCAAAAAAACGGATCAATACAAAGTTGGTCTTGAGCGGTTGAACGCCGCTTATATGCCTGATAAATACGCTGAAGATAACACTAATGCCATCGACGGCCTTGAGATTATTGAAGGTGAGTTCAGCTCTCAACTCTTAAATCTGGGAACACTGGACAGTGCACTTTCGGTCATAGAAAATGCCAGCCCTTTGCTCAATGAAGGGCTGAACTGGGCCAGAGACTTCTTTGATTCTGAGAACCAGAAACCAACTCAAAAAACTGATGCCTACGCTTGTGGGGGAGAAGATAGTCCGGCAAACAAACTTTACGAATTAAGCGCCCAGCTGGTTTATGCCGAGCAGGGTAAAACGGATAAATTGCTGTTAACGACACCTCTGCGCAACCTTGCACAGCGACACGCCAGCAGCTTGCCGCAGATTGTTTCGATTGGTGCCAAAGGTTCCGGTAAAACATTTAACTACATTCAGCTATGTCGGCGTGGAAACTGGAAGAAATTTCTGGAAGAAGCAGAAATCAATGTTGATCGAAATCAGTCCTCTCGGTTAACAAGCACGTTTATTCTGCCCTTTACTCATTCAAAAAATACGGTCGATGATGCTGAAGATGCAATAAGTCAAGCTCGACTTTCTTTCTACAAAAAAGCAGGTGCACAAGACTCATTTAAACAGAGCAAGTTCATACGCATTAAAGATGCTGCCTTGCGAAACCCGACAACAGACTGGCTGGCATTTTGGGAAAAAAATATTATCGACCTTCATAACCTGGGAGGTCAGATCACTGATTTTGAAGCCTTGAACGAGGAGATGAAAAAACAGGAACTCCAGACCATTGTCGTTATTGATGGTATCGAAGATCTATTCCCGGAGGTCGGAGACTCTGAACAAGAAGCACTGGCTGTAAAAAATCTGCTTGAACTGCCCAACCGGTTACGTGAAATACGCAATTGCGCTATCGGTATTGTCATCTTTATTCGTGAAGATTATGTGGAAGCGGTCACGGCACAGAATCTTGGCCAATTTGTCGAACGTTATGAACCTTACCAGCTGCAATGGGATGCGGATGCGTTTCTACGACTGGTTTACTGGACTTGCGGGCAGGCTGGTTTAACGTTTGCACAAGACCCCGTTGCCAATCTGACAACCCGTGAAATATCGGTAAAACTCCATGTATTGTGGGGTTTGAAACTAGGTAGCCCTTCATCCCGGGAGGCTTACTCTGTGCGCTGGGTTTATGCGGCGTTGTGTGATCTGAAGGGACGTTTACAGGCAAGGGACGTTGTCCGCTTTTTAAAATATGCCAGTAAAAAAACTCGTGATTCAAGCAGCGTAAGCCAATTGACGGATCGCGTTTTAATGCCTCAGGCTATGCGCAATGCTATGAATGAATGCAGTTTGGAAAAAGTTGAGGAAGCGAAAAAGGAACTGGCGGTTTTAGGTGATTGGATTAAAAAATTGGCTAATATTGAGCCTGATAAGAAAACAATTCCATTTTCGGCGAAAGCTATTGACGCCAGCATGGAACAGCTTGAGAAATTGATCGAGTATGGAATTGTCTATGAAGATAAAAAAATTACTGAACCCCATCGTTACTATCTGCCAGAGTCTTATCGACAAGGGTTGGGATTCACCATGTCTAAAGGTGGTCGGCCCAAAGTTCAGGCTATGCTGAAGGACTCTCTGGGCAAAATTCCGGTTGATCCATGAAGAATCAGGGATAGTCAACACCCTTCTATGCTGTAGTGCTCTATCAAATCTCTACTACCTGCTGCGCCAAGTCTGGCGCAGTCCCCATTATCTCTCCATCCTGAATAAACGCCTTCACACCAACGTTCACAAACTCCACCTTAACTACTAATCACCGAACCATCCCGAAAACCCGGGTCGCGAACCGGGGTCGGGTCTTGATTCTTGATCTGATCGTCTTACACTTTCGCTTCGTACTGCGCCAAATTTGGCGCAGCTCCTTTTATTTCCCTCCCTGAACAAAAGCCTTTAGACTAACTCCCACTGACTCCCCTTTCACGGTAATAATCGAACCATCCTGAGGATCTGCCTGACTGGTGCCATTACCGTTATTGGCGGTGATGCCAGCCAAAACTTCCACTCCTCCAAGTATCAATGCCTTGAACTGCTGCAGGATATTTATGTAGTTGACAGATTCTCCAAAACCCTTGCCAATCAATAATGATCAAGCCGGTAAAGCTCCATGAGAAGCTATCAATATCCAGGCTAATTTCCATTGAGGGTAATTCTATCGGTGTCCGGGCAGGCAAAACGACAGTGGTAATTATGTTCATTAGCAGATAACTCTCCCTGATCTCTGGCTGTTCCGGCTCCGGCTTTTCCACAATAACCGGGTCTGTCTCGCCGCCATAGTTGCCGGTAATGCTCTCATCCTTGGCTTTCTGGCCGAAGCCCCACGGCAGGATAACCGGCTGATCCTCGGCTCTGTTTTTCTGGAAGGCAAAGCGCCGCTTGCTATCCCTTGGCTGAATAACCTTGGCATCAACTGATCGTCCCATTCGGAAATAAACAGCAGGTGTGGTTTCGGGCGGATAGGGAATGCCAGCAAAGCGGAAGTTAAGGAGGCTCGGTATCAGGTAGCCAAGCTTCTCTATCTGATGAGCAGGACTGAACTCATCCACTCGCCGGAAACTGCTGATCTGGTTGCTGTCTCTTACTAAAGTTCGGTTCCAGAGAATACGATCTTTCTCATCCTTTGCCTGAATGGAATGATCCCATCGCTGCGACTTATGACCATCTATGTTAACAGCCTGCTGCCAACGCCCGTCAGCTGTCGCCTCTTTTTTCAGGCTGTCGCTATGACTGAAACTGACCTGAGCTTCCTTTTTAGCCACTGCCCCCCAAAATAGCCCAAAAGGTGAGGCTTCTACAGACCTTGCCTGCCGACTACTTTGTGACCGGGAAGAGCTGATAGGCCGGTGGAATAAACCGCCGCTCTTTGCTGCTGTCGGCCAACGGCTTTTTTCCAGTTACCCTGATAAAACCGGATAACTGAAGGTGGCGGAACAAAGGCATATCTTGCTATCGGATAAAAGCCAAAGTCAGCACCCGGCTTATATGCATCAAGACCGAAAGCGAAATCAACCGGAGCTGTAATTACATAAGCCATAAATTATTGATTTGGGATAATAGTAGGATTAACCGGCCCATGGGCTAGTGGTCGACTGAATGGCTTTGCCTTGAACTTTGCAGTGCCTACACTTTAGTTCTGATTAATACATTATTTAAAAATACTTCAAAATAATTTTTGTCTTCAGACAAAGAGAATCGCTTCCTGAATTCCCACTTGAGAAACGGGCTATTTCAGGATTATAAGAATTAGTTGCATATAAATGATGCTCATTGCCTGAAAAATCCTGCTCAGAAATAAGAGAATCTAAATCTAATACACTTTGCTCAGGAGGCTCAAAAGTATACAGGCTCGTGGGATGAGTATGATCCAAGACATATTGCTTAAAGTTTTTCACTGCCATCAGTCAGCATCCCCCCGGATCTGTAGCGTAAAGTCGTCGTTTGTTTCGGTGCCCTGACCTGAAAGCACCGTCCGACAAATCCAAACTGGCGCAAGGCACCCATCGGTATTGAAACGGATAGTGTTGCCTGTTGACCAGCCGCTGCCCCAACCATCGGCTTTCATCGTGAAATAAGGCACTCCCGTTTCCGGGTTAATGGGTGCGGTATCGGTTGCTGTGCTACCGCTGGCTATTATCCCCAGCTTTTCCTCAACAATCTGGAAAGCTGTGCTGCTGGTAAAAATAATCGCCCACTTGCCATAAATAGCCCCCTTGTTGGTCGCTTCTACCGGGTAGTTGATGGTGTTGTATTGGGCAGTTGTCTGGTCTCTAACCCGGTCATCCGTCCAGTTTGGATCGCCGCTATCCCATACTTTCTGGCTAAAAAAGTTTTTCACTCTCGCCTGAAGATCGCCATAGACCACCGCACTGCTGACCGAGGTTTCGCCTGCGGGCAAATCCCATGGCACCGGGGAGATGTCACCATTGATCTGCACATCGATCAATACACTCATGTGCTCCACCCGATCCTTGATACTATAGGGTGCCGATAGCGGGCTACTGTCGGCATCAATCAGGCTCAACGGCTCGGCAAAGGTAACAGTTCCTGCCTCCCGGTCACTGGTATACTGGTCAGGAGACAAATACTTACCATTAGCATCAATAATGGTAATGTCTGCCTGATGATCTCGGGTAAGGTTTACCACTTGGCCTGCCGTTGGTGTACCAATATCGGTGGTTGCCGAATGACTTATAACCACAATATCCCCGGCTCGATAGATGGGAACCTTGCCATCAGGAGGCAGACGTACCGGGTCAAGGCCAATCAGTTCAGCATCGAGCGGCAGGCTGGTTTCGACCACGCAGTTGTAACGAACGCTTTGCGGGATGACGTAGATTGGCTTCTTTTCAGGAGAGTTTTCATCAGTAAACTCAATCTCGCACCAGCCAGTCGTAACGTCGATGTTTCCTGCCACCTCTGAAGTGCTGAAGTCGCCATTAAAGTCAGCTGTCGCAGTAATCACATCCCCGGTATCCACCCGCACTGCCGTTAGCTGCAAGCTGCCCTGTCGAACAGGAGCACCGGGAGTACGGAAGGCCACTGCATTTATGCCAAAGCCGACCCCGATGGTGGCCGCTGCCTGAATGGTGGCCGTATTGACGGTGCCAGATGGATAGCTGGCCAGTGTCGCCAGCCCGCCGCTGTAATCGACCCTGCCAACCTGAATACCGGCATTGGTTTCTGTGCTCAGGTTTTTATAGAGG
>NZ_JBLYNS010000182.1:0-7823 GCF_049310205.1 Endozoicomonas sp. ALC013
TTAGCTGCGCTAGATGATCGGGTGCATCATTAGCAGATATCGTCAGGCATCAATCCGTTTGTACTTAATACGGTGCGGACCAGCCGCTTCTGCACCCAGGCGGTCGAGGCGGTCAGCTTCGTACTCGGTGTAGTTACCTTCAAAGAAGGTCACTTTGGAGTCGCCTTCGTAGGCCAGAATATGAGTAGCAACACGATCCAGGAACCAGCGGTCGTGGGAGATCACCATGGCACAGCCGGGGAATGCCAGCAGGGCTTCTTCCAGGGCACGCAGGGTCTCAACGTCCAGGTCGTTGGAAGGTTCGTCCAGCAGCAGTACATTACCACCGTCTTTTAATGTGGCCGCCAGCTGGAGACGGCCCCGCTCTCCACCGGAGAGTTCACCGACACGCTTCTGCTGATCGCCACCCTTGAAGTTGAAGCGGCCAATATAAGCACGGGATGGCACTTCATAGTTGTTGATGCGCAGAATGTCCTGGCCATCGGAAATGGCTTCCCAGACGGTTTTGCTGTCATCCAGCTCATCACGAAGCTGCTGGACGTTGGAGATTTTAACGGTGTCTCCCAGCTCAACGGTTCCGGAATCCGGCTGCTCCTGCCCGGTGATCATTTTGAACAGGGTGGATTTACCGGCACCGTTACCGCCGATAATGCCGACAATGGCCCCTTTGGGAATGCTGAAGCTCAGGTCATCAATCAGCAGGCGGTCACCGAACCCTTTGCTCAGGTTGTTGACTTCAATCACCTTGTCACCCAGGCGTGGACCGGGTGGAATGTAGATTTCATTGGTTTCGTTACGGTTCTGGAAGTCCTGGGACTGCATCTCTTCAAAGCGGGCCAGACGGGCTTTGGATTTGGACTGACGGCCCTTGGCATTGGAACGAACCCACTCAAGCTCGTGTTCCATGGCCTTGCGGCGGGCATCCTGTTGCTTCTGTTCCTGTTCCAGACGTTGCTCTTTCTGTTCCAGCCAGGCGCTGTAGTTGCCCTGGTAAGGAATACCTTCACCACGGTCCAGTTCCAGAATCCAGCCAGCGGCATTGTCCAGGAAGTAACGGTCGTGGGTGATGGCAACAACGGTTCCTGGGTATTCAACCAGGAAGCGTTCCAGCCAGGCAACGGATTCCGCATCCAGATGGTTGGTGGGTTCGTCCAGCAGCAGCATTTCAGGGCTGGAGAGCAGCAGGCGGCAGAGAGCCACGCGGCGACGCTCACCACCAGAGAGGTGTTCAATTTTTGCATCCCACTCAGGCAGACGCAGGGCGTCTGCTGCCACTTCCAGCTTGCGCTCCAGGTTGTGGGCATCGGCGGCCTGAATAATGTTTTCCAGACGGGCCTGTTCCGTGGCCAGGGCATCAAAGTCGGCATCCGAATCAGCGTAGGCGGCATAAACTTCATCCAGACGCTGCTGAGCGGCCTTAACTTCCCCCAGTGCTTCTTCAACCACTTCGCGGACGGTTTTGGCCGGATCCAGCTCAGGCTCCTGGGGCAGATAGCCGACGTTCAGGTTGGGCTGAGGGCGGGCTTCGCCATCAAACTCTTTATCCACACCGGCCATAATCCGCAGCAGGGTGGACTTGCCCGCACCGTTCAGGCCCAGAACACCAATTTTGGCACCCGGGAAAAAGGAGAGAGAAATATCTTTTAGGATCTGACGTTTCGGGGGAACGATTTTGCTCACCCGATTCATGGTGTAAACGAACTGAGACATTATGTTTATCCGTGATAAATTGAACTGAATAATACAATACAACAAAGAATGGTAAAACAATGTTGGAGTTGTAAAGTCATTCCCGGTGTTTGAGATTCCCAATGGTGCAAGTACTTCTGATGGTCTCAGCAGTACCGAATAGGGTGCCTGGTAAAATTTATGAAGAATCAAAGGAAGATCTTTAACCAGGCTGTTTGAGGGTATTCGGCATTTGAAGAAGCGGTATTGGGGGGGCACTACTGTGATTACAGACATTTTATCCCTGCTCTGAAAGATTCCTCTGGAACCACCCATAAAAGTGGAGGAAAACGCCTTTGGAATCAGCGTTGAACTTTTTCATAACTGCCAATGTCAAAATATTTATAAGTTTCTACTGCCATGCCAACCTTCATGGGATGGCTTCATTAATTTTTGAATGAGGATTTGGTTATGTTAATGCCAGCTGCGAAATTTGTCACTTCAGATTATAACACCTTACTGTGCAATGCTTTGAACACTGACACTGGTGGGGAAGATAATACAACGAATAAGCCAGAGTTTAAGGGGCGATTTATTACCATAGTTGAAAACTGTTTTGAAGATGATTCAATGCGCCGGACATACCAGGATTCAGTCAATACAAAAAGTAGTGCTGACCAAAATTACAATTTTTTAGAGGATTTGGCTTTCGAACCCTTTAAATATAATCGCGTTCCCCTTAAGGGTTGCGAATATGTTGATCTGCTCGGGGGGCGTCGAACAACTGATTTGGGCGTTGATTTAATAGCCCCCTATGTCAAATTTGACAGATCTTGTAAATTAGCCAACGAAGATGATGTGAGAACTTGGCTAACTGATGGGAAAGCCACTGAATCAATGGCTAAATTCATCTGCACCAACCTGGAAAAAATGGCAACTTTAGGCGATTGGTCCAATCAGGAAGTACCGATGTTTGTCAACATAACCAGATACACGCTCAATTCAGACAACCCTGAAATAGTGAATCTTCCCTGGAGTCCTGACTGGGCCCCATTATCCATGACAGCAGTCATTTCGCCATGCAAGCAGGAGGGCGGTAAATACTCCGGTGGCGATCTGCTCTTTGCCGAAAAAGCCCAAGAAACGTATTTGTCGAATCTTTTTCCCCAGGTATCTTCCATGTTATTTTCTACATTTTCGAATTTTTTTCCCCAGTTATCTTCTATGTTATTTTCTACAGAAAAACATATTGCTGAAACAGTTAAACAATATTCCTATCCAGAAAACGGCTGCTTTATTACAGAAAACGTCTTTTCAATAGGCACAGCTAGTGGCATAAATTTGGATAGTGGGGAAGCATGTCAACGCGTCGTAATTACCTTTTCCGCATACCCGGATAAACAACAATTTTTGTCCTTTATGGAAAAAAATTCAGGCCAAAACCTACTGTTAAAAGATAGCCCGGATATTTCATAAATGTGCTCCCGCTCTCGCTTGTCCTTTGATGCTCTGGGAGGCTGTCCGAGAGGCTCCCAGGCAACCCCACAGGAGGCTGACCGAGAATAGACTGCCCTGCGCGGCAACTGCTTCTGCGTTGTTCTAGCTCCTGCATCCATGCAGTCGTGCGGTGGCAGCAAATTGGTCTAAAAATCAAAAAGAATAATAGGGATATTTTTTGAACTAAAAGCTGTTTTTACGGTCAGAAAAGTTGGAATACCAGTAAAACCATGAAGGATAAAATCAATGTTACCACCTGGAATCGGGTTTGGTCTAACACCGACTATTGGTTCATTTGACTCAAGGTCGGGAGAAATTGATTCATTAGAAAGTACCCCATCCCCGGCAAAAAAAATGCGACTCGACCAGGTTGAAAGGAATGTAGCAATTGATAATAGCAGCCTGCCTTCCGTTAATTCCCGGCCACCCAGCTGCAACCATTGCCTTGGTGATATGGAAGCTGTGTTTCGTTATTTAATGGTTCTTTTACGCGCCAGATCTATCGAGTTAGTTCCCGGGGGAGATTATTCAGGAGTGACAAACCAACTGTTAACTCTCAGAAATACGGTTGACGAACAAATTCAACGTTTAAATCAGGGGGCCGGGATCACGGTTGTTAATGGTCAAGAGGTGGTGTATTCCCCGGACTCTCCTGTTTCAGAAAGGGCAATGACGCCAACATCCCCGGGCACCGATCTCCCTCCCCCGTGCATAAGGTCAACAGAAGGTGTTGTACATGGTACCGGCGTCATTGCTAACCAAAACTTCAAAGCGGAACAGATAATATGCCCTTACGATGGACCATTGGTGTTCAGAACCATTAATCCGAAAAATGGCAAATATGTTGTCTTTACCATCAAGGCCCCGGGCGATGATGACACTGCGGGTGTTAATATCCTGGAAAACGACACTTATGTTGCATGGTCGAACGTTACTATTGCCCAATCTGGCGTACCTGTCATTGAGCTTGGCCGTGACTGTGAACATGATATCCGATTCCTGAATCACTCCAAGCAACCCAATGTAGTGATCAGCTGTACAAATGTGGACTCGTTAGCGTGGGGGGACCGGGAAACTCTTAAGCTGACGGTTGTAGCCCTGAGAGATATTAAGAAGGGAGAAGAGCTGGTATTTGATTATGATACAAACCAGGAAGACTCTGAAATAGACTTCAGTATCTCGTCGGTAGATAATAAGGCAAACAAAATTCAAAGAGAAAAAATAATCCGGAGAGTTAAAAAGCTGAACGAAAAATGTCTAAATGGTGGGAGGAAAAGGTCGGCAAAAACAAAGGAAAAAGAAGTTGATCTGCCAGAATCACTTGATATTCAAATTGGCAATATCATGGATAAAATTCAGGGTATTCGTGATAAAACACATCATCCAGTAAGCCTTAATCAACTGAAAGCAGGTCTGGATCCCAATAATAAAAAACTACTGAATATAATTTTATCTAATAATCCGTCAATTTTGGAAGATATTGCTTCTTATTTGTCTTCATTAAAAATTGAACTAAGCAAAGATATGGATAAGTTAACAATGAAAAATATTAATGATCTACAACAATTTTTAATGGATTCAATGTTTAACGGTAAGCAAACCTGGATGAATATTGATGACTTAAAAAAATATCTCGCTTCCTTTAAGTAACATGAAATTATTAATAAACCGTTGCCGATCGCAGGCATTTAGCCTGCTATCGTTTTTTGATAAACTTTCCTGACAGTATTATGAATGGCTATTGCACTCTTTTGCCCGGGTTTTTCTACTGTTGATAGTGTAAAGTCAATCTCTGACTCTGGTAGGCCCGGATCGTAATCGAATAGCAGTTCTTCTCCGAGGGCAATGTCTTTCAGGGCAGTAACCCTTAACAGAATCTGATCGCATTGATTAACTGGAAATCTACTCAATACCCGGGGTGTGATGATTTTTACATTGGCATTTTTGGAGTGGTTCAGATATCGAATGGGGCCGACAGCATCACGGCCAATCTCAATGCCGGGCGTTCCGGAATACTTGAGAAAAATGCCAGACCAGGCAGCAAAAGTATCTTTCTCCATAAATCGGGGAACAGGCCCTTTTTTACCCTGTTCCAGTTTGAATACATTGAATTTTTGTTGCTGGCCCGACTGTCGGCTTCTTATTCGGTATATCAGTGGGCCGTGATACAGAGAGATGAATTGACCTTTTTTGAACCGCTTTTTCGCCACAACGCCGGTCCCGTGGACAACACCATGAGTGCTGGCCTGGATCCGTGCCCTGAGTTTGCGGCGATTACCGTGGTCAGAACCGTGGGCGGCCCCGACTTCATGGGCAAGCAACGAGACAGGTGACTCCGGGGGAGTAAATGCAGTCACCTGCGTGTTTTCTGTGTCTTGTAACCGAAGTAAGGCGAGATTGGTCATGTCTCTCAGCTTTCGTATTCTGGTAATCGTCTCTTTATTTTGAAATAACGTGAGTTCTGTCGGATTGACAGTAGTAATTGATCTGATGCTTCGGATAGTTTGTAAATCATCCAGAATCTCATCACGTATAAAATTTTCGTGAGGAGGCTCTCTGGCAACTGACCGGTTGAAGCAGTGCTCTTTGGCTTCGGAATCAATGCCAAAACGGTGAAGTGCAGGGGGTTCAACGGGTGGTTCAGTCCTGTTGGGTGAACAGATTGCTGGTATCATGTTGTGGCGTGTTTTTTGTAGAGTTGGATCTATTCGACAGAGAAGTTAACTGCTGGTTCAAAATGTTTGTCAGCATTTTTTATTATTTCGCTGGATTATCTGCCAGGGGGGGTAACGTTGTTGCTCAGACACAGTTCCGGGAGCGGGCCGAATGCACGGCGTCTGAGCCATTCCTGAGCCAAAAATCCTTTGGGCCTGTCTTTGCGTAAAAGAGGCGTTAAACAGGGTATTCATCATGGACATTGAGTGGTTTTTACTGCCGATTTCCTGCGGGCTGTATTAGAATAGCGTTTCACCACCAATATCCAGGCATTTCACAGCCTCTTGGAGCCTGTCGGACTTAAGCGTCCGTAGCGAGGATTGCGAGAAATTGAGGATAAAAATTTCTGCTTCTGAGGAGAATAGCGGGGCTATTTGACGAAGAAGCAGGAATTTTTAGACCATTTTATCGCAACCGCAGTAGGACAGTCTTAAGTCCGACAGTCTCCTCGGCGGGCTGTTAACAGGCAACCGAGGTAATGAATGTTCACAAAGGACATGACCATCGCTGAATTTGATCCGGAGCTTAAGGCGGCTATTGATGCAGAAACCCTGCGTCAGGAAGAACATATCGAGCTGATCGCTTCCGAGAACTATGCCAGTCCAAGAGTTATGGAAGCTCAGGGCAGTGCGCTGACCAACAAATACGCTGAAGGCTATCCCGGCAAACGTTACTACGGCGGCTGTGAGCACGTTGATGTGGTTGAGCAGCTGGCCATTGATCGTGCCAAGGCACTGTTTGGCGCAGGCTACGCCAACGTTCAGCCGCACTCGGGTTCCCAGGCCAACTCGGCGGTATTCATGGCGCTGCTGAAGCCCGGTGATACGATTCTTGGCATGAGTCTGGCCCATGGTGGCCACCTTACCCACGGTGCCAGCGTCAGCTCCTCCGGACGAATCTATAATGCAGTGCAGTACGGCATTACGCCTGATACCGGTGAGTTGGATTACGAAGAAGTTGAGCGCCTTGCCCTGGAGCATAAACCCAAACTTATTATTGGTGGCTTTTCTGCCTACTCCAGGATTGTTGACTGGCAGCGTTTTCGGGATATTGCCGATAAGGTCGGTGCTTACTTCCTGGTTGACATGGCGCATGTTGCCGGGCTGGTGGCTGCGGGCGTTTATCCTTCGCCAGTGGGCATTGCTGATGTGGTCACCACCACCACTCACAAAACCCTGGGTGGACCGCGCGGTGGTTTGATTCTGGCCGCTGAAGATGAAGAGCTGAACAAGAAACTGAATTTTGCCGTCTTTCCTGAATCCCAGGGCGGTCCTCTGTGCCATGTGATTGCTGCCAAGGCTGTCTGCTTCAAAGAAGCGATGTCTGATGAATTCAAGACTTATCAGGCCCAGGTGGTCGAGAATGCCCGGGCCATGACCCGGGTGATGATGGAGCGGGGTATCAATATCGTTTCCGGTGGGACCGATGACCACCTGTTCTTGATGGATCTGATCGGTAAGGAATACACCGGTAAAGATGCCGAGGCAGCCCTTGGCCGTGCCAATATCACGGTGAACAAGAACGCGGTGCCTAATGACCCTCGTTCACCTTTCGTAACCAGTGGCCTTCGTATCGGTACTCCGGCTATTACCCGTCGCGGCTTTAATGAAGAAGACTCAGCAGCCCTGGCTGGCTGGATCTGCGATGTCCTGGACGCCCTGGGCGATGGTTCCGGTGATGCACAGGTGGAAGCAGCAGTGAAAGCCAAAGTGCTGGAAATCTGTTCGCGTCTTCCGGTTTACAAGTAACTGTCTGGGTGGTAACAGAAAGCCGCTGTGCCTTGAATGTGTGCAAGGTCAGCGGCTTTTTTATAGAGTTCCCTGAGGTAAAAGCGGCTTTCTATCTTGAATGTTTCAGTCGCTGAAACCCCTCCGGGTTCTGATATACGGGCAGAAACCGGGAACTTGTAATAAAACCGCAGCTGGTTATCATTGCTTTGGGAC
>NZ_JBLYNS010000183.1:0-7813 GCF_049310205.1 Endozoicomonas sp. ALC013
TGAGCCCAGTACCTCCGATGTGCATATTACCCACAGCCTGAACGAGGTGCTGGACGGCAGTGGCGTAGTGAATATGGGTCATGCTGTGGTGGGTATCACCGGCCATGCCAGGATTATGGATGCCGATGGCACGGTGCAGGCGGAAACGGTGGCACCTAAGCGCATGGCGCGCAATAAAGCATTCCCGATTACCGAACGGCGACTGCGCTTTAACCGGCCTCACATCAATTTCAGCTCACCGGAAACGGTGCGCCCCTTTCTGGATACGATCAGTCGCAATGCCGTGGTGTTGCTGGACAGCAAATACAATGTCACCGGCGTCCTGCCATTGTCGGACAGCAACCTGAAGACCCTGCGACACCCCACGGACAATCCTGCGGCTGCCCGGATTATGACGGCACTGGACAGCACCAACAGTTCGTCGGTCATCCTGAAAAGCAGTGGTTCACCACTGGCCATGAAAGGCACCCGGAACCTGATCAACTTTTTCAACCGGGGCGACCGGATTAATGTGCTGGATCACTTTACCGGCAAGGAGGGTGATTACCAGTCAGCCGCTGAACAAGGCTTCCCCGACCTGAACGAGGGAGGCTCCTTCTACGCCCTGCGCAAAGACACCAACGCCAAAGGCATCCAGTCCGGTCCCCTGCGGCTGAAGCTGAAGCCGCTGGAGCAGAAACTGGGTCAGGCCATTCATGTATTGCAGTCTGAAACCGAACTGCCCTCACACCTTTACCAGAAAGTCATCAGCGACAAGGCACAAGGCCGGGTGCGGGGCCTGTTTGACCCGGACACGGGCGACACCTACCTGATCGCTGCCAACCTGGACAATGTGGGCGAGGCAACCCGTACCATCCTCCATGAACTGGTAGGCCATAAAGGCGTCCGTGGTCTGCTGGGCAAGCGGCTGGATACCGTGCTTGATGAAATCCACCGGGATATGAGCGACCGGCTGAAGCAGGCACTGGCCAAACGCTATGCCCGGCAGATGGAAGGCAAGAGCGAGGCAGAAGCCAACCGGATCGTTGCCGAGGAATACCTGGCACACCTGGCGGAGAAAGATCCGAAGAACGGCCTGTTGACCAAAGTGGTCAGCATGATCCGCAATGCCCTGCGCCGGTCGTTCCCCAACATCAAGTGGACCGATGCCGATGCAGTGGAGCTGCTCAGTGCGGCCCGTGGGCATCTGAAGCGTAATGGCAGCTTTAATCCCAACGGTCCGAAAGGTAATCGCTATAACGATGCTGGCCGTGCGCCCACTTTTTACTCTGCCGTAGAGCGCAGTGCCGCCGCAGTGAAGTCGGACAAGCTGCCTGCCCAGAGCTGGCTGAATGCCATCAAGAAAGGCGACTTTGTCCAGGATGAGGAGATCAGATGGCTGGGTCTGGATCTATGGCTCGATAGCAAGCAAGGAGAAAAGCTCAGCAAATCTGATGTACTGTCGTTTATCCGCGAGAATGAGGTCAGCATCGCAGAAGACCTGGCGACTTCAAATACCGCAGCCAATGAAGAAGAGCTGGAAGAGCGTCTGGATGATATGCGTCGACGGTTTATTAATGAGCGTATCGGCGATTATGAGCACGGTTACCATCTGGATGAAATAGAAAACGCCCTGAACACTGCCAGGGAGGAGCTATGGGACAGCGAATATGAATACAACTATGACGAACTGAAAGATCGCTACGAGCACGAAGCCCTGGACGACCATGAGATAGAAAGCCTGCTGGATGAGGACGGCAATCTGATTAAGTCTGCTCTCCATGAAGAAGCCACCTGGAGAGCCAATAACAGCCTCGAAAATACCGACAGCAAAGAGCTGGTCACCGATCACGTCAGCTATCAGGAAAAAGAAGAAGCGGCACTGGCCGTCTGGGAAGATGAGCGGGAAAGTGATGCCCGGGATGATCTGGAGGCTGAGCTTCGTGATGAGGCCGGTGTCCGTTACCGGGAGTACACCATGGCCGGTGGCGAAGACTACTCCGAACTGATTCTTACCCTGGAAGACAACCGCACGATTATTCCCTCAGACCCTGACCAGAGAAACCGGAACCCGCTGGCTCATGTACGATTTCAGTCGTTTAATCAAAATATTCATGGGCGAAACGAGAAGATCCTGTTTATTGATGAGGTGCAAAGCGACTGGCATCAGGACGGGCGGGCTATCGGCTATCAGACTCCGGAAGCTGCGAGGCAACATGAGCAACATGGGAACCGGATCGCAGAATTGAAAAAAGAGAAGGCCAAAAAGACCGATGAAGAACAGGCCGTGGTCACCCGGCTTTACCAGGCCAAAGACAAACGGGATGAACTGTACGAACGGCTGTCGGATGAAGAAGGCTGGAATGACTGGGGTGATGAAGAACTCAGGGAAACACTGCAAACCGAAATCGATCAGACCATCAGCACCATTGAGGAACTGACCCATCACAAGGCCCGGTTACTGGATGAACTGAAAGCGCTGGAGCAAGAACTCCAGTCTCTCCATAGCGGCAAGGCACCCAATATTCACCGTATGGTGCCCGACGCTCCGCTGAAAGAGAACTGGCCCAACCTGATTATGAAACGGATGATCCGCCATGCTGCTGAACAAGGCTTTGACCGGATCGCCTGGACAAGTGCCATGCAACAGGTGGAACGGTATCCCGGTCTGGGTCAGGTGGTTCGGGAATTGCGGGTATATCCCCGGCTGAATAAAGAAGGCGTCGTGCAAGGTTTTGAGCTGGAAGCTAAAGACCGCAATGGAGTCACCCGCAGTATGGTGGCACCCGAGTCGTCACTGGCAGACTAAGTAGTTGGCCAAATGGAATCGTATATTTCTGGCTAAGTGGGCAGTTACTATGCAAGGCGCAACGTAGGGAGCATAGCCGTAGCTATGTGACCGGAGTTGCAACGCCGCAGAGTGACTGCCCACTTAGTCAGAAATATATGATTTCATTTGGTTAACTACTTATATCGGGCATCGTCTGGCGGAGCAGGCCCGGGAAAAAACCAGAGACGTTTATGAAACGCTGAAACAGGAGCGCAGCCAGTGGTTAGCAGAGCAGGATGTTGACGATGAGCAGAAACGCTGGTTTCTTCGGGCTGCCAATGGCGATGCCCTATACACCCAGGATGATGAGTTTCTGTATTTCAACTCCGAAGCTGAGGCGATTCACCAGATTGATCAGACGGTATTTGCCGAGCATAGCGAAGAGTTCACCCTGGAAGGTATGAATGAAGTGGTGGGTAAGGATGGCAAGGGTATGCGTGAGTTCTACGACAAGCGCCTTGCCAATTACATGAAGAAATACACCAGGAAATGGGGTGCGAAGCTGGAACCCATTGAGATGGCGTTCCATCAGGAAAAGTATCCCTATGATAATAAGCAGGACAAGGTGTGGTCCGTGACCGTCACCGACAAAATGCGCGACTCGGTACTGAAGGATGGCCAGCCGCTCTTTTCCCTGAAAGATGACCCCCAGGGATGGGGGAAATCCCACCAAGCGCTGGGAGCGCGACTGGGACAAAAAGATCAGAAGCCCGACAACTCCCCCCGCTATGCCCTGAAAGATATACCCGACGATGTGCTGTCAGTGATCAAAGATATCCATGGCGGTATCAATCCAAAAAGTAAGCTGGACCGGCTAAAAGAGCAGTGGGATTCCCGCACCCTGGTTGAACATATCCAGCGGTGGCAGGTAGAAGCCAATCAGGGAATATTGAACCGTTTTGCCATTGTTGAGCACAATGAAAAACAGTTGAATGATGGCAAGTTGCTGGATGCTGCCCTGTCCGCCAGCAAAGCAGCGTACCTGAGCCGGAACTCGGACAGTGTCACAGAAGCGGTGCTGTTTAAAGGCACGCCGATGCTGAAAGACGGCAGTGTGATAATAAAGCCCAACAGCCAGGGGATTGTGGAGGTGTTTACCCCGGTGGCCGAGCGGGGCGAACTGGAAACCCAGGAGGTCTGGGCAGGCAGTATCCGGGCGAGGCGGATTATCGATGAAGACAAGGCCGCCAGAGCCAAAGGCAATCAGTTGCTGGTCCGGGGGCAGGCCATGAAAGAGACTCTGGATGCCATTGCTCCAGATGAGTATCAAGGAGGGCGCTCTGCCTGGAACCGTGATCGCAAGCAGATGGAGAAAGACCTGAAACTGGGTAAGGATCTGAATCAGCAGAGCAGCGAGAATCTGTACGACGAACAGAAGATAAACACCATCCAGAACTGGGTAGACACCCAGCCGCAGTTGAAAGCCCGGTTCAATAAAGTAAAAGACAGCTATCAGGCCCACAATAAAGACCTGCTGGACTTTATGGAGGCTTCCGGTCTGCTGGATAAGGACGTTCGCAAACTGTTTGAAACCGACGACTACCTGCCCTTCCATCGGGTACATGACCTGGAAGCGAAGGAGCAGGATGGAGGTCGCATCAAAAGAGGATTATCCGGCCAGAAGTCAGGCATCCGGAAACTCACCGGAGGTGTGGAAAAAATCGCACCACTGGAAGCGATGGTTCGCAATACCCGGGCGATGATCGATGCCGCTTTCAAGAACATTGCCCAACAGCGCATTGTGGAGGATGGGGTGCGCCTGGGTGCACTGGATAAGGTGGAAGCTGCCTTCACCATGTCCGATCAGGAAGTGGTTGAACGACTGCGGGATATGGAGCTGGATACCAACCTGACACCGACCCAAATGCGTCGCTGGAAGGCCCTGTTAAGCGCCTATGTGGAGCCGGGCAATGGCGTGGTCAGCGTTTCGGTCAACGGTAAGCTGGAATATTATCAGACCAAAGACCCACTGCTGTATGCAGCCATTCAGGATCTGGGCGCACCGGCCCATAACGCCTTTGAGAAGCTGATTGGTTTCCCTCGCAAGGTGCTCACCACAGGGGTAACCTCACTGCCGGATTTTTGGCTGCGCAACCTGTTCAGGGATACCCTGTCCACGGCGGTGCATATTGCCCCGGAGGTAAACGACAAACCATTGAAGCTGAATCCGGTGGCCGGTGCGGTCAGAGGTTTCCGAAAGTCATTAAAGGAAGATGAAACCCGTTGGGCGCTGGCCATGGGTGGCGGCATGAGCGGCAGCGGCTATTACACCATCAATTCGGATAATGTCCGCAAAAAACTGTCACCGGAAGAGCGGAAGCGAATCATTAACCGCCCCGGACAGTTGTGGGATTTGTGGAAAGGGTTCGGTTCCCGTTTTGAAAACGCCAACCGGTTGCACGTCTATGAGCGTGCCATCGAACAGGGCGGTTCCACTGCCGAAGCAGCCTTCCAGTCTCTGGATGTATTGAACTTCACCCGCAGCGGCCAGTGGCCATTGATCCGGTTTATGGTGAACTCCATTCCGTTTTTTAACTCTCTGTTGCAGGGAGTTAACCGGCTGTGGCGGGGAGTTAACCGGCTGTGGCGGGGCATCAAGCCGGGTAATACCTGGGATTTGTCGTCCTTTTCCGGTTCGGTGATTTTCCGTGGCCTCCTTTACGGCATGGCCGCCTGGGCATTGATGAAACACTACGAGGACGATGACCGATACAAAGAACTGACCAATGATGACAAGCTGGGGTATCACCACTTCTGGATCGGAGAAGGCAAGGAGGGCCATTACCGGATACCCAAGCCCTTCGAAGTGGGCGCCATCTTTGCCACCCTGCCGGAGATTATCACCCAGAGCCTGGATGGCCATGAGGATATGAAGTGGACCAGGGATATGATGTACGGGCTGGTGATGAATATCTTTAATCTTGACCCCATCCCGCAAATCATCAAGCCAATCTGGGAAGTGTCCGAAAACCGGGACCGCTTCCGTGACCGGCCCATTCTCCCCATGCGCTTGCAGGACCTGAAGCCAGAGGCACAGTACGATCCTTACACCAGCGACACCCTGAAAGAGCTGGTGCAGTGGATACCAGAAGAAGCGCCGGACTGGATGCGTTCCCCCAAAAAGCTGGAGCATCTGATCAGGGGCTATTTCGGGTCGCTGGGCAGTTATACCCTGATGGCCGCCGATGCCATGACCCGAAAAGCAACGGGTGCCGCCGACAAACCAACACCCACTCTGCAAGACAACCCATTACTGGGCAGCTTTGTGCGAGACAAGGTGACCAACCGTAACCGTTACACCGATGAACTGCACGAGATGACGGTGGACATTAACGAGATCGCCAACAGCATCAAACGCTACCAGGAATCCGGCAAAGTCCAACGAGCCAAAGATCAGGAGCAGTCTGCCGCCGCAAAGCTGAAGCATAAGGCAGGACTCCAGAAGGCGAGTCGGGAGATAAACAAGCTGAGAAAAGAAGTGCGCCGGGTGATGGAAGACCGGTCGATGAACTCTGAAACTAAACGGCAACAACTGAATACTCTGCACGAGCGGATCAACCAGTTATCAATGAATGCGGTAAAGCGTTACCAGCAACCCTTTCACTGATCAGCCTGTTTTTTCTCCTGCTCTTCGGATGCCTGATCGCGAGTACCTTTGACGGAGGTCATCACCGCCTCAGACTCATCCCGTGAGAGCTGCAGAACATGAAAGAGGAGAGAAACCAGCTGAGAGACCTTGGCGAGCCAAATGTTCCTTTTGTTCATAATATCCGACCTTCACCACCCCTTGGTAACATTTTGATTTTAAACGATTAAATATCGTGCCAACCATATATTCGAATAGAATATATGGTTCAAAATCAGATGATTACGTTATTTTGGTGGTGAAAGTGGGTAATATACGTCCATTTATTGTAATTGTAATTATTGGCCGTGTAAGAAGTGTAAAATATGGGCATCGGCTGCATCCTGCCAAACAAATACCACTGTAAACTGTTCGATGGTACTATTTTATGCCTATGCAACTAGACATTGAGTGTCGTTCAAAAAAGGCGTTACCCGACTATTCCTGAAAATGTCTGGGTGGGCGGTAGCGTAGTTGCGGATCAGGAAAGTGTTGCAATGTTTTTTTGATTTAAGGCATTGGGTAGGACAAGCATAAAGCCGATTGTTTCTGGTCAAGAAAATGTAGTGTGTAAAAACCAAGACCCCATCGTTTTCCCAATGGTTCAGGTAATTAAAATGAACGACACCCATAGTAAAGTTATCGGTTATGTACTTTGGATTTTCGGTTTTCTTGGCGCCCACCGCTTTTATTATGGCAAACCGGTAACAGGGACTATTTGGTTGTTCACCCTTGGTCTCTTTGGCATTGGCTGGCTGATCGATCTTTTCCTTATCCCGGCCATGGATCGGGAAGCGGATTTTCGTTTCCATAGTGGCCAGTATGATTACTCTGTTACATGGATATTGCTGGCATTCCTTGGTGTATTTGGCGTTCACCGTATGTACCTGGGGAAATGGATATCGGGAATTTTGTATCTGTTTACCTTTGGTTTTGTTGGCCTTGGTGTTATTTACGATTTTTGGACGTTAAACGACCAGATCTCGATTAAAAACAGTGCGAATAGTTCTGCATCAGAAAACTGAAAAAGTGGGTTGAAAATTTTAGGGCAAGAATTTAGAGGCAGGTTTTTAACCTTGGATTCGTTCAAGATTCAAGACTCGACCCAAGTTTCCCTTGCTTGATGCTGTGATTTTGTACAGTAAAAATTAGTTCGTATATGCAGAAAATCAACTGAATGGTTAACCTGTTGTTTTGAATAAAAATAAAGCAATCTTTAATCACATGGGTTGCTTGACCGAAAAATATACGAATTACAAAATACGAATCAGAAGATATAGCCTTTAAAATGCAGAGCGCTGTGTAAGTCGCGCTGTATGGGAGTATCGGCTGGTGCGTATAGCAAATCTACAGTACTGATTTCCAACCATTATAGGTAG
>NZ_JBLYNS010000184.1:0-7774 GCF_049310205.1 Endozoicomonas sp. ALC013
GCGTAAACACCATGCCTTTAATAGAGACTGTGCCAATCACCCTTCGACTCCGCTCAGGGTGAACGGAGATTTTGCACATCAAACGCATTGGAATAATGTGCGGGTACACTGTTCCAATGTGTTTGATGGGTCTCTATCAATGACGCCCAAACTCCGTTCGTCCTGAGCGGAGTCGAAGGGCGCTAAGGATGAACGGAGATTGTACGCATCAAACTCACCGCAATGATGTACTGGCTGCGGCTGGGAACACAGAGTTACAAGCTGAACTGGTGCCCAAGATAAACGTCACGAACCGTCTGGTTGGACAGTACCGTATGGCTGTCGCCTTCTGCGATGATATGCCCTTCACTGACGATATAGGCCTTCTCACAGATATCCAGTGTTTCCCGGACGTTATGGTCGGTGATCAGTACCCCGATACCCCGGTTTTGCAAATGACGGATGATGGACTTGATATCACCAACGGAGATCGGGTCAACGCCGGCAAAAGGTTCGTCCAGCAAAATAAAGGTCGGGTCAGTGGCCAGGGCCCTGGCAATCTCTGCCCGTCTTCTTTCACCGCCGGATAGCGCCATGCCGGCACTGTCACGAATATGGCCAATATTGAACTCATCCAGCAGCGACTCCATTTTCTCGGCGCGCTGCTGTTTATTGAGGTCTTTTCTGGTTTCCAGAATGGCCAGAATATTGTCCCGCACGGACAGACGACGAAATATAGAGGCTTCCTGGGGGAGGTAACCGATACCGGCACGGGCCCTGTGGTGCATGGCCTGAAAGGTCAGGTCCTGCTGATCAATGCTGACTTTGCCGCCATCGGCTTTCACCAGCCCGACAATCATATAAAAACAGGTGGTCTTTCCTGCACCATTAGGGCCCAGCAGGCCAACGATTTGACCACTGTTAACCTGCAGAGAGACATCTTTCACCACCTCTCTGCCTTTGTAGCTTTTGCTAAGATGTTCTGCCTTGAGGATTGCCATCCGGTTGTCTGTTAACCTGAGTGTGAAAACAAAGTGTGTCGTTTAGAACGCTGCCCGCGTTCCATTATTTCGTGCTGGCCGCTTTTTCCTGACGGGGTTGAATCACCATCTGTACCCGGCCATTGTCTCCCTGACTGGGCGTGCCTTTGGCATTGACGGTCTGCAGTGTCAGGTTGTAGTCAATCTTTTCGCCGGTAAAGGTGTCTCCCTTTTGGGAGAGCTGGGCATTTTTGATCAGCTCAATCTGGTCACTGTCCACATCGTAGCGAATGGTGTTGCCCCAGGCCTGGACGATTCCCTGTTCACCGGGTTGCAGCTCTTCATAATAAGCCCTGGCCTTATTGCCCCGGGCAATGACCCTGGTCAACTCCCGATCCCGGGTGTAGATGGTAATAACATCACCGGTGATGCGTGTGGTGCCCTGGGTCATGACCACATCACCACGATACACAGACACCCCTTTTTTATTATCAATGTCAGCCGTGTCTGAATCGATCTGGATGGGCTGCTGGCGATCAGCGGGTAAGGCCATGGCCATAAATGGGACAAATAATAGCCCGACAAGCCATTGTTTGTTCAGGAGTGCTTTTGGTTTTGGTAGTCGTGTCATGGGTTATCGTTTCCCTGACAGGGAGATATCAATGATTGTGTGAATAATCAGATTACTCAGTCTCATAGACTCCCCGTACTCTGGACTTTAATTGAATCTTTCCCTGCTGGTACCATGCGGTCATCCCAATGGCTCGGGTCTCTCCGATGTCGCTGGTAATCAGCACAGGGCGATCGGTATCGGCAATTTCCTTATCCGTCGCAATGGTCAGGAAATCGGTGTCCATTCTGAGTTTTTGCTCATAGCCCTGTTGCCTGACGGACGGGCTGCTCTGGATAACCACGACATTATCCCACAGTTCAATATCTTTGCCACCGGGCAGTAATTTTCCATTCTCTGACGTTGACACAGTGAGTTGTCCACTGTCACTGAGGTTAGTCAGGATAGGTTGTTTCAGGAGTGTGTTGTCATTGTGGGGGTAATGGGTAATGCTGTCCGACTGCAACTGGTATTGCAGCGCTCCGGTAGCGTCGTACTCCTTAACCAGGGCATCCACCAGAAAGTAGTCGGCATCCTGGCGGATGATTTCCGAAGGGCTGGCACTGACCGTTACTATTGCACCGTCGTAGGTCCAATAGCCAGCGGCCAGCACTGGCAGGATTGCAGCGATAATAAGATGATTGCGATAGGTCATCCGGGTTCCGATACTGACAGCCTTGAGCTGATAAATAGCCTTGAGCCTGATAAACACCTTGAGCCTGATAAAAAGCGTTTAAACCACGCCCGCTTTCAGCAAGTCATGCATATTGATGGCACCAACAGCATGCCGCTCATGGTCAACACAGATAAGCGCATTGATTTTGCGATCATCCATAATTCTCAGTGCTTCAGCGGCGAGAATATCAGGGGTAATGGTGGTGCACTTGATGGTCATTACCTCGTCGATGGTCGTGTTGTGGGGGTCAACCCCGTGATCCAGTGCACGACGAAGATCACCGTCGGTAAAGACACCAACGACCACGTTGTTGTCATCAATAATGGAGGTCATGCCGAGACCTTTCCGGGTCATTTCCAGCAGCGCTTCACCCAGGCGTGTGCCTTTTTTCACCGTCGGGATTCGATTGCCGTCATGCATGATATCCTGCACTTTCAATAGCAGCCTGCGACCCAGGGCTCCGCCGGGGTGGGAAAATGCAAAGTCTTCTGCGGTAAAGCCACGGGCTTCCAGCAGCGCAATGGCGAGCGCGTCACCCATAACCAGTTGAGTGGTGGTGCTGGATGTGGGTGCCAGGTCAAGTGGGCAGGCCTCTTTATCAACCCCTGTGTTCAGGTTCACTTCAGCGGCTTGCGCCAGGGTGGACGCGGGTTTGCCGGTCATGCTGATCAGCGCAGCACCCATTCGTTTGAACAGCGGCAGCAAGGTGATGACTTCGCCGGTTTCACCGGAGTTGGAGATAGCCAGCACCACATCGTCTGCGGTGATCATACCCATGTCGCCATGGCTGGCTTCGCCGGGATGGACATAAAACGCCGGTGTACCGGTACTGGCCAGGGTGGCACTGATTTTACGGGCGATATGTCCTGACTTTCCCATCCCCACCACGACAATTCGGCCCCGGCATTCCAGCATTAACCGGCAGGCATTGCTGAAGTCTTCACCAACACGAGGCAGCAACGCTTCAATAGCATCCTTTTCGATCTGGATGGTACGACGACCAATTTCAATAAAATTCTGGTCAGAGGTCATTTCAGTAAAGCCTTTGCAGGAGCTGTCAGGATGTTGTGGCAAAGCATAACCTTTCAGACTCCGGGATAAAATAGTTCAGGGGGAAGGGAGCGTTCAGCTCCGGTTTAAACCGTCTGTACGTACAGCCATGTGCCATAGCAGGCATACCCTGCCAGAAAGATAATACCTGTAAAACGTCCCAGCGTTTTGGGTTTTTTACCGACGATGGCCATGGCCGCCAGCAGAACGGTAAATGCCAGCATCACGGTATAATCCCGGGAGAAAACGGATTCACTGATGGCTCCGGGACGAACCAGTCCGGGCATTGACAGAACGGCCAGCAGGTTGAAGATGTTTGAGCCCACCACATTGCCCAGGGCAATATCATGGTGGCCGCGCAGGGCGCTGGCTACCGATGCGGCCAGCTCCGGCAGGCTGGTGCCAATGGCGACAACCGTCAAACCAACGATCAGCTCACTGACACCCAGCAAAGTGGCGATTTCCGTTGCCCCCCAAACCAGAATCTGGGCGCTGACCAGCAGCAGTACCAGTCCGCCCACCAGTTCCAGGTACGCTTTGCCAGAAGGCAGCTCTTCGATCTCTTCAATCTCTGCCAGAGGTTCTTCAGGGTGGGATTTTTGCCAGGTCACCATCAGATAGAGGGTAACGAACAGGCCACTGAGCAGCACCAGGCTTTCTATAAGCCCAAGGTAGTTGTTGGCAAGGCAGGCACCGGCAATCACCGTGACCAGTAACAGCCAGGGTATTTCCCGTTTGGCCAGTGCTGTTTTGACCGGCAGTGGTGCGATAAGCGCGGTTAGTCCAAGCACCAGCCCCATATTGGCAATATTGGAACCAATGGCGTTGCCAACCGCAATATCGTTGTGTCCCTGGAGAGAAGACATCAGCGATACCAGAATTTCTGGCGCAGATGTACCGATGGAGACAACGGTCAAGCCGATCAGCATGGGGGATATACCCCAGTTTTTTGCCGTAGCGGCAGCTCCGCCAACAAAGCGGTCTGCACTCCAGGTGAGTAGTATGAAGCCAACAATAATGGCTGCTATGGCATAAATGGCAGGACTCATTCCGGGGGAGTTCTCAAGAATTCATATAAAGGAAGGAAGTGTAGGGAAAATCAGGCAGACAATGCAACTGCATTCCCCTCTGAATTGATCCTGTCAGCAGAAAATTCCTCCGATATAATTTGTCTGTAGTTGTCTGGTACATGGTTTCAATGTAATTGATGTACTGGAAGGTGCAATTAAAGTGTGAAACAGGTCATAATATCGGAACTGGAAGACTTTTACATTCTGTCTGTTGCAGGGATCTGCGAACCCAATGATGAATTCCATCTCCTCAGGTGAACAACACAGCAACGAAAACCGTACCGATAATTTTGTCGAGATTCGGGGTTTGACCTTTTATCGAGGTTCCCGGGCGATCTTCAAAAATATCGATATGGATATACCCCGTGGCAAAGTGGTGGGTATTATGGGGCCTTCAGGCACCGGCAAGACGACCCTGCTACGGTTGATTGGCCGTCAGCTGCTACCCGACCGGGGCTCGATTGTGGTGGATGGTCAGGATCTGGCTGATCTGACGAGAGATCAGTTATTTGTTCAGCGTCGTAAAATGGGCATGCTGTTCCAGAGCGGGGCACTGTTTACCGATTTGTCCGTTTTTGAGAATGTCGCCTTCCCCCTGCGCATTCACAGTCGGCTATCGGAAACCATGATCCGTGATATCGTACTGATGAAGCTCCATGCGGTGGGGCTGCGCGGTGCATGGTCATTAATGCCCAGTGAGTTATCCGGAGGTATGAGTCGGCGCGTTGCCCTGGCCAGGGCCATTGCCCTGGACCCTGAAATGGTGATGTATGATGAACCCTTTGTCGGACAGGACCCGATTGCCATGGGCGTGCTGGTGGAGCTGGTTCGTAAGCTGAACCAGGCGCTGGGCATCACCAGTATCATTGTTTCCCATGATCTTCATGAAACGGCCAGCATCGCGGATGTACTCTACCTGATCGCCGATGGTGAAGTGATTGGTTCCGGCACCCCTGAGGAGATGTTAAGTTCAACGGATGCCAGGGTCTGCCAGTTTATGCAGGGGCTGCCCGACGGGCCTGTTCCTTTTCACTTTCCTGCAGATGATTATCAAAGCGACTTACTGTCTCCGGGGGTATAAATGAAACTTGATGTTCTGGACCGGCTGGCCCAGCTTGGTCAGTCAGGTCTTGGTCATGTGCAGTCCCTGGGGCGGTCCGGTATTTTTCTGTTTCTGGCGATTTTTTCCCGGGCGGGGTTCTCTGGACGTGGCGCGCTGCTGGTCAGGCAGCTCTACAACGTTGGTTTTCTGTCGTTAATCATTGTATCGGTTTCCGGTCTCTTTATTGGTATGGTTCTTGGTTTGCAGGGCTACAGTATTCTGATTCGCTATGGCTCAGAGGGATCTGTTGGTCAGCTGGTGGCCCTGAGCCTGGTACGTGAGCTGGGGCCGGTGGTGACGGCACTGCTGTTTGCCGGGCGTGCCGGTTCTGCCCTGACCGCTGAAATCGGGCTGATGAAAGCGACCGAGCAGCTGTCCAGTATGGAAATGATCGGTGTTGATCCGTTAAAACGGGTCATTGCCCCACGTTTCTGGGCGGGGGTTATCTCTATGCCGTTGCTGGCGGCGATCTTCAGCCTGGTCGGGATTCTTGGTGGCGTCATCGTGGGCGTTGACTGGCTGGGAATTTATGAAGGTTCATTCTGGAGTGGCATGCAACAGTCGGTTGATTTTGTCGATGATGTGGGCAATGGCATGTTGAAAAGCCTGGTGTTCGGGGTTGTGGTGACCTGGATCGCTGTCTTTCAGGGGTACGATGCCGTTCCCACTTCAGAAGGCATCAGTCGTGCAACCACGAGAACGGTGGTTTATTCCTCACTGGCTGTTCTCGGATTGGATTTCATTTTGACCGCAGTGATGTTTGGTGAGCTTTAAGGAGAGAGCATAAAATGCGGATACGAACGTTAGAAATCAGTGTCGGTGCCTTTATGCTGGCGGGCATGCTGGCCTTGGTGCTGCTGGCGGTAAAGGTCAGTGGCCTGTCCCTGAAAACCGGCGGTGAAACCTATGAGCTGCATGCTTACTTCGATAACATCGGAGCCCTGAAACCCCGTTCCAAAATATCCATGGCCGGTGTCACCATTGGCAAAGTGCAAAGTGTTGAGCTGGATAAAGTGACGTACATGGCCAGGGTGGTTATGGATATTGATCAGCAAATCGATAATATACCTATCGATAGCACGGCATCGATTGTCACCGCAGGGCTATTGGGTGAGCAGTACATTAGTATCAGCATTGGTGGTGACGAGGCGTTTCTGCAAGATGGTGAGCGTTTTGAAGACACGCAGTCAGCGCTGATTATCGAGGAGCTGATCGGTAAGTTTCTTCTGGGTACGGTCAATAAAAGTGAGTAACGAAAGGTCAACAAACCCGGAGAAGCCTTCTCTGGCTAGCGGATGGAATGGATGATGAAAGGTAATCGACACGTGTTGGCTTTCCTGGTGGCGCTGTTATTTCAGTGGTCTTCAGCGGTCATCGCTGCTGAGCAGGTCATTGAGTCACCTCAGAAGGAAGTGGAAAACATTACCAGGGAGCTGCTGGCAACCTTTGAAAAAAATATTCATGAGTATAAAAAAAACGATGCTGCCTTTATTGCCGAGGTTGATCGCCAGCTATCACCTTCCGTGGCCTTCGACGCCATTGCCCGGGGGGTGATGGGTAAATACTCCCGCCGTGCTAAAAGCGGGCAAATTGAACAGTTTTCCAGGACGTTTAAAGACAGTCTGATCAGCTTCTATGGCAAGGCCCTGCTGAAGCTTGATGATACCCGGTTGACCATTGAGAAAGTTGATGCGGTACCGGATACCGTATTGAATGCCTACCGGTCAGGCAAGGCGCGGCTGGTTCCCGTGGATATGACGGTCAAAACGTCCTCCGGTACTGTGGCCATCTCTTATTCCATGGTGTATCAGGATGAGCGCTGGAAACTCAGGAATATCATTGTGGATGGTATCAATATTGGCATTCAGTTCCGTAATCAGTTTGCCGAAGCCATGAGCAAGTACAATGATCTCCAGTATGTTGTGGATCACTGGCCGGAAATCATGCAGGGTGAAGCAACGGAGAACAACGCTGCGGGCAAGCAGTCATGACCCTGGCAGTGGAAGCACCTGGCCGGTTTACCCTGAATGGTGTGGTTAATTTCACCACCTCCGCCGTTGTTGAAGAGCAGGGTGCCCGTTTGTTACTGACCTCTGGCGGTGACGACTGGGAAATTGACCTGAGCGGTATCTCCCAGGCCGATAGCTCTGCTTTATCGGTCTTTCTCTCCTGGATCCGGCTGGCAAAAAAACAGCAAACGTCTATCGAATTTGTTGGCATGCCTCATGAACTGGAGGCACTGGCTGAAGTCTGTGGTATTCAGCCATTGTTGAATAATGTGAACGGCCTGGAAAACTGACGCAGCCA